>NZ_JBLXHU010000001.1:0-196374 GCF_048259285.1 Bizionia sp.
TAACCTTATTCCTCTCTTTTGTTCTTTCTTATTTATATGTCTTAATTTAGTGTTTTTATTAAAATGCTAACTTAAGCTGTGTATAAAAAATGCTTATTTTAGTGCTTATCCAAAGGGAAAGTGCGTTTTTACTTTTTTAATAGTATTTTAGTCCTTCTAAAAACGTTTTACAGCGTTTTACAAACATTTTTAAAACCAAAGACAAATAATCAATTAGTAATACCTGTCTAAAACTAATTGTGTAATTTAGTTTATCAATTAAAGATTTTGGCAGTGTTATTAGACAGACTGCCGTTGGCACTTATTTGAGAAAAATATGTATAACAAAAAGACTTTAATATTTTTATTAATTACCATTATTTGGTCTTGGACTTTTTGGGTTATCGGTCTAAATTACCTTACAGATGGAATCAATCAAGAATCAATAGGGGAATTTTTAATATTCTTTTTTACTGGCTTATATGGACCTACAATCAGCGGAATTGTAACAGCACTTATTTTTGATGGACTGAACGGTGTATTGAATTTATTTAAGAAAGTATTTATTTGGAATATCCCCTTTAAATACTATTTATACATAATATTATTGCCTATATTTTTTATTCTTATAGGAATTGGAATTTACAAAACATTTATTGGAGATATTGGGAGCTTTGACATAACAGCTTTTCTTTCTATTCCAGCGGTACTATGGGCTGGGCTATATGCTGGACCTTTAGGTGAAGAACTTGGATGGAGAGGTTTTTTATTACCCGAATTACAAAAAAAACATACGAACTTAAAAAGTGCAATCATAATTGGAGTAATATGGTTTATTTGGCATATTCCACTTTGGAGGGCACCATTTGGCACTTTAGTTAGTGGAGAATCAATTTCTTTTTTACCCGTGATTACATATTTTATTATGCTAATGTGTTTATCAATAATAATAACTTGGTTAGTGATTAATTCTAAAGGAAGTGTTCTTGTTGCAATCTTATTTCACTTATCCATTAATGCGGGAATAGCCTTGTTGTTTTTTCCTGAATTAAATGTGGATTTCAAGAAAATACATTTAATATCCAGTATTGGAATGATATTATTTACTGGAATATTGATTGCAAAAAATAAATTAAAAACAAGTGCCAACAATGGCCATAAGTAATTGCTCATTCACACCTACTTTGGAAATTAATTACTAACCCACGCAACTACTCATAGCCGAAACCGTTTCCCTTCAGTATGACGTACATTATCAAAAAAAATAGAAAATGACCCAATCTGAATTCATAATTTTAAATTTTAAAGAAATTAGGAGAAAAAGCCTCAAACTTTGGAAATCACTTCCTAAAAACTATTATAATTGGAAACCTGACGAAGAAGCAATGACTGCAATAGAAATGATTCGACACGTTTTAGAAGCTGATTATGGGTGGAATATTATAATTAATAATGGGAGTATGAAAAGTTATAAAACACCTTGGAAGAATAGGCCATTTATTAGCGTTAATGACGAACTTGATTTTGCCGAACCTTATAGAAACATATTTTTAGAAAGAGTTAAACAATTTTCGGATCAAGAGTTAAGCGAAATTGAAATTGTTCACCCTGGAAATGGAAGTAAGAAAAACCTTGGAAATTATCTGTTACGGATTGGTTATCACGAATCTGTACACGCAGGACAATTCCTTTCGTATTTAAGAGCAATGAAAATTAATAGACCTGAAATTTGGGATTAAAAAAACAGTACTTATTTTAGTTCAATTATTTGGTGGTAGCAAGTTTACTACGTCTTATTTTTAGCAGGAAAATTTCACATTCAACCCCTATTATTCTTAAACATTACCGTTAACAGCCATATTAAAAACGTTAGAAACAGTATGAAGGAAATAGTATTAAACGACGGAAATAAATTACCAATTATAGGTTTTGGAACATACAAATCTACAAAAAAAGAAGGTATTCAATCTATAAAGAATGCTTTGAATATAGGTTACAGAATGTTTGATACAGCCGACAAGTATGATAATGAAAAAGAAGTTGGAAAAGCAATAAATGAAAGTGGAGTCGATAGAAAAGAAATTATCATAACCACAAAATTATGGCGTGAAAATTTAGGTTATGAAGAAGCTAAAAAAGCTTTTAACATATCACTTAAAAAACCTAGTTTGGATTACATTGACTTGTATTTAATTTATTGGCCTGTCAACGCAAAAAATTATAAGGATTGGCAATAAACAAATGCCGATAGTTGGCGTGCTATGTAGGAGTTACAAGCTGACGGAAAAATAAAATCCATTGGCGTAAGCAATTTTTGGCAAGAACATTTAGAAGCACTTTTTCAAACTGCAAATATAATTCCAGCTATCAATCAAATTGAATTTCATCCTGGTTATTGGCAATCAGAATTGGTAAAGTTTTGTAAAAAGAATACCATTGCAGTTATATCTTGGTCGCCTTTAGCCAGAGGAAAAGTCTTTGGAAATGAACTATTACAATCTATAGCTAGAAACCATAATACATCTGTCGCTCAAATTTGTTTAAGATGGATAACGCAACATGACACCATCGTCATCCCGAAATCAAATACATTAAAACGAATTGAAGATAATATCAATATTTTTGATTTTAAATTATCAGAAGCTGAAATGAAGCAAATAAATGAACTTCCAGAAATGGGTTTAAGCGGAGAATTGCCTAACAATTGGCCAGAGGTATTGGATGTGAAAAATTAAAAAAACGCCACCTAATTTAAGACGCATATCGTTTATTTCAAATTCCAGCCTACTTACAGAGCTCCTTCCAAATTTCCTATCCCGAAGTAACTATTAATAAACTTCAAGCAAACTTTTAAAATAAAACACATCGTCATTTAGAAACCTAAAGGACTTTATCGTAATTTTGCACCCAAGTAAATCGCCTTATCGTTCCGAATATGTTTCGGGAAGGAAAGTCCGAACACCGGAGTGCAAACATAGTGGCTAACAGCCACCAGCCGTGAGGTTAGGAAAAGTGCAACAGAAAGTATGTACAGGTCATGCTGTAGTGAAACCAGGTAAACTCTATGTGGTGCAATGTCATGTATACCAACGTTTGAGCGCGGCACGTGCGATTGTTGGAGGGTAGGCAGCTAGAATGTATTGGTAACAATGCATCCAGATAAATGATAAGGGCTTTTTAATTTTTAATTGAAGAGTACAGAATTCGGCTTATAGATTTACTTACACAAACAAGCTCCTTGATTTTCAAGGAGCTTTGCTTTTATATGCTGTTTGGTTTAGTCTGTTTTAACCATTATTCTTCCTCGTCAGACGCTATTTGAAAAAAGCTAAACATATTGCCACCATAACTTTTGGAATGGCTGTAATGTTCTAATTCGGAAAGTTTGGTGTGTTTGGAGTGTTCTACAATGAGCACACCATTGGATTCTAATAAATTGTTTTTAAATACCAAGTCTGGAATTTTGCTGAATTCATCTAAAGGAAAATCATAAGGTGGATCGGCAAAAATGATGGTGAATGGTGTTTTGGCTTTTTCTAAATATGTAAACACATCACTTTTAATGGTGCTTATAGTCATATCAAAACTATCTGCTGTCTCATTTATAAATTTGATACAACCAAAATTTTCATCAACTGCTGTAATGTGTTCCGTGCCTCGAGATGCAAATTCGTAACTGATATTTCCGGTTCCTGAAAACAAATCCAACACCGAAACGGAATCAAAATAATACAGGTTGTTTAAAATATTAAACAAAGCTTCTTTTGCCATATCAGTGGTTGGACGAACAGGTAATTTTTTAGGAGCTGTAATTCTTCGGCCTTTAAATTGACCTGATACAATGCGCATTATAAACTGTGTATTAATGTAAAAAAAGCATGATTGCTTTTCGGTTTTTCTAAATATTTGAACGTGTCGTTGCGCTTGGCAAAGCGAATATGCCTAATATATTTGTAAGCAATACTATGCAACTCATCATTATCTGTAACCTTGCCCAAAAACAGGAGAATGAAGCTGTCTGGATTGAGTTGTAATTGCTCGGCTGTAAATAGAACATAATAAATAAAATCTTCCTTGGTAGCGTATTCAAAACTATTGTAGAGTAGGAGCTTGCCTTGTTTTACTACTACAATTTCAAAATGTGTATTCTGAACATGCACATACATTTTGGTATCTATTTCTGTTTGTTCTTGTTCTAAAATTTGTTGGATTAAAACGGTGGAAAAATGTTTATATGAAAACGCACCAAACTGCTCATAAATATAATTGTTGATATTTACATAAGGCACGTAAACATTAACACTATTATTCCGGTCTATTTTATCAAAACTAATGAAATCCGATCGTAATATTTTAGAATTGAATTTTAAATAATCGGCCAGATTTTCCTCTTGAAACAGCTCGTCTGGAACCAATGTTGCTAATTCATTTTCATGAATAACCTGAATATCATTAAATGCGGTTTGAAGGGCCTTTTCGGTTTCAAAAGCGTCAATTAATAAATCGAGGATTTTATAAGGCGTTTCGCGTTTCTCGGTAGATATTTCTTTTAGAAATACAACGGTATTGCTTTCTGTATTCAAAACACAAAAAGAAAGTCCATTCAAACTAATTTGAATGGACAAGTTCTTATTACTTTTAATATGTTTGTTATTATTCGTTAGCGCCATAAGTTTTTGGCCAGTTACCGTTTGTTTTAACTTCTGTCATAGATCCAACACGAATAGCATCACCATTCACAGCATCAACCGAGATAACTTCGTTTTCTTGAAGAATTAAATCACGATCTTGGTCATCTAAAACTACTGCTTTTTTAACAAACGCTTCAAATACTGGAATTTTAACATCGTCAGTTTCTAAAAATCCGGCGTTCATTTCAAATTTTACACCTTCTTTTCCTACAGGAACATTCATCATGTCTTTGTAACGTGTAGAATTTCCAAATAGCGAATCTCTAACTGGTACAAAGTTTAAGGTATCAATGATAGTACTATCTTTCATTGTTTCCACACCACCATAACGTTTTGTCATGGCCACATCTAAAACTAAAGTATCACGACGTTGTGTAATGGTATATTTAGCCGAATCGATAAATTTTAATAAGTTATCAAAATTAGGCGCAAAAACACCAGTTACTTGTCTATGAGCTAATTGTGCATCACGAATATCAATTAAACGCTCAATAACTTGTGCGTATCGCTTATCTTTTTCTTTGTTGAATTGGATGGGTTTGTAAACAGACATAAATGTTTGATACCCTAAAAAGCCAATAAGAACCCAAAGTAATACAATTAGTACAGGTTTAAATTTTGACGGTATAAATTTATCTACAAGCCAAACTAAACCAATGGTTAGAAGGATTACCGCAACTACAATTAGAATTATTGTTAACATAGTTTTTAATTAAATGAATTAAGGTTGTACGCAAATCTACAATTTTTTTTTAATCGTAAAAGCCAATGAGGCTAAAAATCATTGTTATCTTTGTCTTAAATTTTAAAAACCCACTGTATTAATGAATTCTAACGAATTTTATTCGCTTGTAAAACAACAGTTTCCCTTTCAACCAACCCTAAAACAGGACATTGTTTTACAGCAATTATCAGAATTTATTTTTTCAGAAAAGAAAAATGACTTGTATCTGCTTAAAGGATACGCCGGAACTGGAAAAACAACCATTATTGGTACGGTTGTGTCCAATTTATGGAAGGCTAAAAAAAGTGCCGTATTGTTGGCACCAACGGGTCGTGCGGCCAAAGTTATCTCCAATTATTCCAAGAAAGAAGCGTTTACCATTCATAAAAAGATTTATTTCCCTAAAAAAGAAAAAGGAGGAGGCGTAAAATTTGTCATGCAACCCAATAAGCATAAAAATACCATCTTTATTGTGGATGAAGCCTCCATGATTCCTGATGCGCCAAGCGATTCAAAATTTTCCGATGCTAGTTCCTTATTAGATGATTTAATGAGTTATGTATACTCTGGTCATCACTGTAAATTATTGCTTATTGGAGATACAGCCCAATTACCACCAGTAAAACTGGAATTAAGTCCCGCTTTGGATGCAAATATTTTGGAGCTAACATATAATAAAACGGTGACTAAAATGGAATTGGATGAAGTCATGCGTCAAGAACAAGATTCAGGTATCTTGGTAAATGCTACAAGTCTGCGTGAAATGATGGACGAGTCCTTTTTAGAGAGCTTTCAATTTGATTTAAGAGGATTTAAAGATATTGTTAGGCTTACGGATGGTCAGGAAATTATGGATGCCATTAACGATTCGTATAGTGACATGGGAAATGAGGAAACGGCATTTATTGTAAGAAGTAATAAGCGTGCAAATTTGTATAATGAACAAATTAGGAATCGGATTCTTTTTAATGAGAATGAATTATCGGCAGGTGATTTCTTAATGGTTGTTAAAAATAATTACTATTGGGTAAAACCAAATTCCGATGCGGGTTTTATTGCCAATGGTGATATTATTGAAATTTTAGAGATTTTTAGAATCATCGATTTATATGGTTTTCGCTTTGCGGAAGTAAAAATCCGTATGGTAGATTATCCGCGAATGACACCTTTTGAAACCGTTTTAATGCTAGACACCATTTCTGCAGAAACACCATCATTGCCCTATGAAGATTCTAACCGTTTGTATCAAGAAGTGATGAAAGATTATGAGCATGAAACCAGTGGTTATAAAAAGTTTTTAGGCGTTAAGAACAACAAGTATTTCAATGCCTTACAAGTTAAGTTTTCCTATGCTATTACCTGTCATAAATCGCAAGGTGGTCAGTGGAGCACGGTTTTCGTGGAGCAACCGTATTTACCAGATGGCATAACGCTAGATTACTTACGTTGGTTATACACAGCTATTACCAGAGCTAAAGAAAAGTTGTATCTTATTGGTTTTAAAGATGAATTTTTTCAAGAATAAAACGGTACGCCATGACATTAGAAACCATATTAAGCATATTTTTGGGTATCGGATTAGCCGCGTCGGTTGGGTTTCGGGTTTTTGTGCCTTTATTTGCTTTAAGTTTGTCGGCGTATTTTAATGTTTTAGAACTAAACAGCTCCTGGCTGTGGTTAGGCAGTTTAACGGCTGTTATTACCTTTGGTGTGGCCACATTGTTTGAAATATTTGCCTACTACATTCCATTCTTGGATAACTTATTGGATACCATAGCCATTCCTTTAGCAGCCATTGCCGGAACAGCCATTGTGGTTTCTACCACTATAGATTTAAATCCTGTTGTAACTTGGTCATTAGCCATTATTGCAGGCGGTGGGTCAGCAACAGCTATTGCTAGTACGTCTAGCGCAACACGATTAGCCTCCACAGCAACTTCGGCAGGTTTTGCTAATCCTATCGTTTCTACTATTGAAACCGTTATGGCCGTTTTTATGACAATCATTTCTCTTGTATTGCCGGTATTAGCCTTAATTTTAGTCCTTGTTATTTTAGGACTATCATTCAAAATTTTTAAAAAGTTTAGGACCTCTAAACCCTGAAATCAGGTTAAAATATCCTATTTTTGAAACTATTAATTACTATTTTAATATGAAGCTACCATGCTGAAAGTTTTAGCATGCCAAGAAATGATTATTAATGATCTGCTTGGTTCATATTTAAGTTATAAAAAGAACACATGAAAATAATTTCCATGATTCCTGCACGTTACAAAGCTTCCCGATTTCCAGGTAAGCTCATGCAAGATTTAGCAGGCAAAACGGTGATTTTACGAACCTACGAAGCCACCGTTAATACCCAATTATTTGATGACGTGTTTGTGGTTACGGATAGTGAAATTATTTATAATGAAATTGTAAATAATGGCGGAAAAGCTATTATGAGCAAAAAAGAACACGAATGTGGAAGCGACAGAATTG
The DNA here is from genome assembly GCF_048259285.1 of Bizionia sp. Classification (NCBI taxonomy): domain Bacteria; kingdom Pseudomonadati; phylum Bacteroidota; class Flavobacteriia; order Flavobacteriales; family Flavobacteriaceae; genus Bizionia; species Bizionia sp. Next base: position 7,876 of record NZ_JBLXHU010000001.1, read on the forward strand.
CCGAAGCTATCGAGTTTATGGACGATGTAGATATTGTGGTTAATGTGCAAGGTGATGAGCCTTTTACCGAAGTCGCTTCGCTTAAAAAACTAATTGCTGTCTTTAACGATGATCCACTAAAAGAAATTGATTTAGCATCTTTAATGGTTCATATTCATGAATGGGAGGAGATTACTAACCCCAATACCGTTAAGGTTATTGTTGATAATAAAAATTTTGCTTTATACTTTTCTAGAAGCCCCATTCCGTTTCCAAGAGATAAGGATGTAGCCGTTAAATACTACAAACATAAAGGAGTGTATGCGTTTAGGCGTCAAGCACTTTTAGATTTTTACCGTTTACCCATGTTGCCGTTGGAAGCGTCTGAAAAAATTGAGTGTATCCGATATTTAGAATATAGTAAAAAAATAAAAATGGTAGAAACCGATGTTCAAGGTGTTGAAATTGATACACCTGAAGATTTGGAATTAGCCAACAAGCTGTGGAAATAAATTATAATAACATACACGTAATAGGCTTTGATGCGGATGATACGCTTTGGGTTAATGAAACCTATTTTCGGGATGCCGAAGTAGCCTTTGGAAAACTATTATCGCCTTATGAAACCTTAAATAAAATAGACCAAGAACTATTTAAAGCGCATATAAGAAATTTGCCGCTTTATGGCTATGGTATTAAAGGTTTTGTATTGTCCATGGTAGAAACAGCTATTGAATTATCTAACAATAATGTATCGGCTAAAACCACCCAAGCTATTTTGGATATAGGAAAAGATATGCTGGAGAAACCTATTGAATTGTTGGATGGTGTTGAGAATGTATTAAAAGAATTATCAAAAAAATACAAATTAATTCTAGCTACCAAAGGTGATTTATTAGACCAAGAGCGAAAATTAGAAAAATCAGGTTTGCTAGATTATTTTCACCATATTGAAGTATTAAGTGATAAAAAAGAAGCCAATTATTCCAGGCTTTTAAACCATTTGGATATTAAACCATCCCAGTTTTTAATGATAGGAAATTCATTAAGGTCGGATATATTGCCCTTGGTAAATTTAAAAGCACATGCTATTCATGTGCCTTTTCATACCACGTGGATTCATGAGCAAGTTACCGAGAATGAAACGAACGGAAAAGCTTATAAAACAGTTAAAAGTTTGAATGAATTACTGGAATTGTTGCAATAGTGTCTGTGGATTTCAATAATTATAGCGATATTTATCAATTGAAATTTATAGCAGAATAAATAAGGAAAGATTAATTAAACAGTGCGTCAAATAAGTCCCATTTGATAAGCTGTTTCAGAACAATATTACATGAGTTACAAGAATTACCCAATGGTGTCTCGAGTTGTTTTTGGTCGAGGAAGTTTTAGTCAGTTAGAAGATATCATTGCACCCAAGCGATTAAGTGTTTCCGCACCATTTATTTTTTTAGTTGATGATGTTTTTGAAAAAAAAGCAACGCTATCAGGACGTATTCCATTAGCTTATGATGATCGTGTTATTTTTATTTCTGCTGAAGAAGAACCTAAAACATCACAAGTAGATGCCTTGGTTGAAGAAATTATACTTACCTGTAAACAACGTCCTTCAGGAATTATTGGTATTGGTGGTGGAACCGTAATGGATATGGCTAAAGCTGTTGCGATTATGATTACAAATGAAGGAGAATCTAAAGATTATCAAGGTTGGGATTTAGTTAAAAACCCAGCCATTTATCACGTTGGTATTCCTACTATTTCCGGAACAGGAGCCGAAGTTTCTAGAACAACCATTTTAACAGGACCTGTTAGAAAATTAGGAATCAATAGTGATTATACACCTTTTGATCAAGTTATTCTGGATCCCGAATTAACCAAAGGCGTACCTAAAGACCAATGGTTTTATACAGGAATGGACTGTTATGTACACTGTATAGAATCCCTAAAAGGAACCTATTTGAATGCCTTTAGCGAAAGTTATGGCGAAAAGGCATTAGAGCTTTGTATAGAAATTTTTCTAGAAGATACATTAGACGAAAAAGAGGCTGCCGATAAATTAATGATGGCTTCCTGGCATGGCGGCATGAGTATTGCCTATTCCCAAGTTGGTGTGGCCCATGCTATGAGTTATGGTTTAGGTTATTTGCTAGGGGTTAAACACGGTGTTGGAAATTGTATTGTTTTTGAACATTTAGAAGAATACTACCCAGAAGGAGTTGCCATGTATAAAAAAATGCGCACCAAACACAACATTCATATTCCACAAGGTGTTTGTGCCAATTTAACAGATGAGCAATTTGATATTATGATTGATGTGGCTTTAAGCCTAGAACCGCTTTGGGAAAATGCCATTGGTAAAAACTGGCAAAAAGTGATTACACGTCAAAAATTAAGAGACCTATATTCTAAAATGTAATATGCGCAGGTTAGCTAAATTTATTTATTTTAAAATTATAGGTTGGCGTATTACAGGGAATGTAACGTTCTCTCAAGATACTGTAAAAAAGGCCGTTCTTATTGCTGTGCCACATACCAGTTGGCATGATTTTTATATTGGAGTCTTGTTGCGTCAAGTAGCACACGTAAAATCTAATTTTATTGCAAAAAAGGAACTGTTTATTGGTCCAATAGGTTGGTACTTAAGAGCCATTGGAGGCGCACCTATAGACCGCGGAAATAAACAAAATAAGGTAGAGGCTATTGCACAATTATTTAATGAACGTGATGAGTTTCGATTAGCGCTAGCTCCCGAGGGCACGCGAAAAAAAGTAACCGAATGGCGAACTGGCTTTTACTACATTGCCAAAGCTGCCAACGTGCCGATAATCATGTTTACATTAGACTTCAAGAACAAGCAAAATAAGATATCCGAGCCTTTTTATCCTACAGACGATTTGGAAGCAGATTTCAAATTTATGAAAGCCTTTTTTGAAGGCGTGGAAGGGAAAGTGGCTGCGTATTCTTAAAATAAACGCATGATTTTATTTGAACATTTGTTCATTATCAAATTACGATTTAAATATCTATAAATATCAATCCTGATTTTCATTAAATGCAATACTCTTTAAAATAGACATAGCATCATCAAGGTGCTTTTTATAGAGATTCTTACGTGAATAATAATTGTAATTATAATAGTTGCCATTATGTTCAAAATACACGGAAAATTCCTTATTAATATGACCTTGAAAAGTTGATTCCAGGTTATGAATATAAATGGTTCCCAATTGGGTTAATTCGGAATAGGATTCTTGCTTGATAATGGTTCTTGAGTTGTTCGTTTCGTTTATTCTAGTTTGAACAAATTCTTCAAAAGAGTGGTCGTTTGTTTCTAGAAATTGAAATACTGAAACCGAATTTTGAAAGGGATTTTCATCGATAGAGAGAGGTGTATAACTCACATAACCATGATTTTTAAAAGCGTGCCATTTTACAGGTTTTACAACTGTAAAATTTTGAGAATTTATAAAGGTTTCAACTTCTGAATTAACAGTTAGAGTCGTGCCACAACTTGTCATAATCAAAAAGCAAAATACTGCTAGGAGGTTTTTCATGGATTTAAATTATACGTTAAGTTTCAGTTTATAGTGCAAAATAGTGCGTAAAAAGCCGAATGAAATCGGCTTTTTTAATTAATCTTTAACTTTAAAATCCTTCATTTCCTGAAGCGGCTCTAACACATTATAATCTTGCCAAATGGATGCATCGTATTTCTTAATCTTTTCGAAATCCATGGTTTTTCCTTCTTGGATGGCTTCAAAGGCTGCGGAATTTACCGAATTTACATCTAGCATTAATATTTCAGTACGTTCTTTGAAAGTTCCTTCAACTTTAAAATTAAAGGCTGTTTTATTGCGGCTATTGTCATTTTCAATAAACTTGATAGGTCTGTTGATGTAAAAATACCGATCTGATTCACTTTTTATATAATAAGGATAATAGTAACCATCGCTATTTTTCTTGTAAGCTACAGAACCGGCTTTATTATTCTCAATAAATTTAATCCCTAATATTAAACGCAAATTAATTTTCTCGCCTACGCGTCCAGGATAAAATGCATAATCGGCACGTAATACGGCAAAGGTTTGATTGGAAACATACATGGTTCCTTGGTAGTTTGCAGAACCTCGTCTTGGTTTAAAATCTATAATATAAACCATTTCTGTATCTAAAAAGGTTAAACCTTTTAACTCGTAATCATATTTTCTGGTATCCGTAATGAAATCTAATTCGGGCTCTTCGGTTATAGGATTTACTTCTTTTACCATATTAAAAGCAGCTTCGCGGACAAAGCGAACGGCATTTATAGAATCGGATACTTTATCACTTCTATTATCCAACGACACGGAATCTGAAACGGTAAACCAGCCCGATTTTACGGTATACACTTTACTTTTGTCCAAATGTTTTAATACAATATCGTTGCCTTTATCGGTCATTTTTTCTAATGACTGCTCATTGGTTTCATCTAAAAGCTTAACCGCCTTTTCAACTTTCAACTTGGCGTTTTCTGAATCTTTTATATATAGCGTAGAAACCATATCTGTGTATTGTTTGGATTCGTTATTTAGAAGTGATTGTTCTAACTCATCAAAATCCTTATTAAAAGCGTCCAATTGATTTTTTTTGAAATTAGACGATTTTTCTATTTCAAAATCTGCTGCTTTTCCATCCACATATTCGGTACGTCGTCCAAACATTTTTAAAGCCGTTTGGTCTAGTCTATAATTTTTTGAAGCATGCGTTTTCACATAATATAAAATAGAATCAATTTCTAATTTTCTGTCTGTAACATAGACTTCTGAAAGTTCGTTTACATGATCGTTTAAAACATATTCTTTGGATTCGAACTCTTGAACTTGAAAGCCTAATTTTTCATAACCCATACAAGAAATGTACACGGAATCGGTAGATTGAAAACCTGATACGCGCATGTTAAAATTGCCTTCGTCGTTGGAAATTACACCATAATCCTCGCCAATTTGAATGGTAGCAAAAGGAATAGGCTCATTCTTAGTATCCAAAATTTTTCCCGTAACGGTTTGACCAAAATTAGAAAAGGTAAGTAATAAAAAACAAGCTGTAAAAAGTGTTTGAAATTTAAGTTTAGATAGCATAGTCGTGTTTTAGGTTAAGACGAATTTAACGACTATTTGTTACATTTTGAAAAAAAAAGTGTAAAAGGGTGTTTTATGCTAATAATATTCTAATACACCATTTATGGTATAAACGATATCAAATTCGCCATAATACAGTTTATATGAACCGTTTGGCCTAATAAGAAGGTGATATAATTGGATATTTGGTTCCGAAAAAATGGTGGATTCTAAATAGTTGGTTTCATCAATAAAAACATGCTTTTCTTTATCTTGACTGATGCCGGAGTCTTTACTACCAATTAAAAACGAAGCGAATTCGGAAGCGTGCTTATCCATAAACCCCCAATATAATGCATCCGTGACATCTTTTTTAAAAATGTCATCGTTTTGCTTATAATAGTGAAGGAGTAGATTTTTATCTGGATCTATTTTCTGCTGAAGAATAGTTTCAATAGCAGTAACCATTTTAGAAATACTCCCTTGCGCAACGGCTGTAAGTTGGCCTTCAATAATTCGGGGTTGTAATTGTTTGATGATGACGTTTTCGGTTTCTCTGGTTTGCACAAATGATGCCGCGTCTAAACGTTTTTTAAATCTACGTTTGCAGATTTTTTCGCCTTCTAAATCCTGATAAATCACCTTCTTATTATCTTTTTGTGCGAAACTTGAGCTTGCTGAAAAACAAAATACAAGCGCTAATGCTAAAAGAAGGTGATTTATTTTCAAAATTAAATGCGGATTTAAATTAGTCTTCGGTACTTTCTTCCATCGTATGATACACGTTTTGCACGTCATCATCTTCTTCTAATTTCTCTAGAAGTTTTTCTACATCAGCAGCATCTTCAGCGCTTAATGCTTTGGTGACTTGTGGAATGCGCTCAAAACCGGAGGATAGAATTTCAATATTTCTATTTTCTAATTCGGCTTGAATGGCTCCAAAATTTTCAAATGGTGCATAAATAAGGATGCCATCGTCATCTGCAAAAACTTCTTCAGCGCCAAAATCTATAAACTCTAACTCTAATTCTTCAGGGTCTAAACCTTCGGCTTCAATTCGGAAATTACAGGTATGATCAAACATAAAAACAACCGAACCAGATGTTCCTAAACTGCCATCGCATTTATTAAAATAACTACGCACATTGGCAACGGTTCTGGTATTATTATCTGTAGCCGTTTCCACAAGAATAGCAATTCCGTGAGGTGCATAGCCTTCAAAAATAACTTCTTTATAATCGCCTTGACTTTTATCTGACGCTTTCTTTATGGCGCGTTCTACGTTATCTTTCGGCATATTAACCGATTTGGCATTCTGAATTACAGCACGTAATCGGGAGTTAGAATCGGGATCTGGTCCACCTTCTTTAACAGCCATAACAATGTCTTTACCAATACGCGTAAACGCTTTACTCATGGCAGACCAACGTTTCATTTTTCGTGCTTTGCGGAATTCAAAAGCTCTTCCCATAAAATAATTAAGAATTAAATATTAAAAAGTAATAGTTTGTTAATTGACAAATTTAAAAAAATAAAGTAAACACAATGGCTTAGCGTTTACAATTTTACTCATCGTCTTCAGGAACGACGATAGCATCAATAGCTTGGGCAAGTTTAAAGTCTTTGTTTGTTACACCATTCTCATCATGCGTAGACAAGGAAATGTATAATACGTTATAGACATTGCGCCATTCTGGATGGTGATTTAAAGCTTCGCATTCAAAAGCAATTCGGCTCATCGCACTAAAGCAGTCCTTGAAATTTTCAAATTCAAATTCTGCATGGATGGCGTTGTCGCTATATTCCCAGTCTGGAAAGCGCAATAATTTTTTCTCGATATCCTCTTCTAATAATTTACTCATAGTATGTTATTTTATAGTGTTTAGAATATAGCTAAATTACGAATGAAAAACAACTAAATTTCAATTTCTGATATAAAATCTTTGCTTGTAAACTGTAAATGTTTTGGTAAGAGATTATACTTTGGTAAAACGGCTAAATAGCGGTCGTCATTAGTAGTATACACATTTTTTAAAAGCACATTTTTAAAACCTAATGCGTTAATAATTTCTAGAATACATTCGTCATGATGGACTAAATCCGTGCTGCCAATATGAAAAATGCCACTTTTATTTCGGTTAATGATATAATGAATTTGCTGTGTTAATTTTACATCTGTAGCTATATTCATAATCAGATTGGGAAAGACTTCTATAGCTTCTTTGTTTTTAATGAATTCTTTTATTTCGGTTATTCTAGGCGACTGATTTCCAAAAACCATTGGTAATCTAATAATGGCAACTTGACGCTTTGGCAAGCGCAATAGCATGTTTTCAATTTTTATTTTGAAATGCCCATAAACACTATCACTTAAGGTTTTATCGCTTTCATAACTTGGGTATTTACTGTAGGAATCAAATACATTGGCTGATGATAAAAAGAGCAATTTACTTTTATGCATTTGTAAATATTGTGCTATATGGGCGTGCGCAATAACTTGTGCATTAAAATCGCCACGAAGTGCTGAAATAATAATCGTGGGTTTAACAATTTCTAAAATTTCAAACACATCATCTTCCTCCACATCATATTGAAAAAAATGTTGATTTTTTTCAAATTCACGTATAGAGGTTCGGTAGGTACCAAATGTTTTAAAATAGGAGCAGAGTTCTTTATAAAGCGCATTTCCTATAAAACCACTAGCACCTAAAATAAGTATTCTATGTTTGTTTTCTATTGCCGACATGGCTATAATTAGAACTGTTTATTAAAAAATAGATTGATTGGTAAGCGTTGTAAAATGCTCCAGCGCTTTCATGCCTAATTTAGAATTACCACGTTCATTTAATCCAGGCGACCAAACCGCAATTGTAAACTCATGTGGTAATGCGGCCACAATGCCACCACCAACACCACTTTTTCCAGGGAGTCCAACTTCAAAGGCAAATTCGCCCGCTTCATCGTAAAATCCACACGTAAGCATAATGGCGTTAATGCGCTTGGCTTGACTTTTTGTAATGCGAGCCATTTGCGCTAAACATTTCCCTTTATTGGCAAATAAAAAGAAAGCTTTTGTTAATTGAGAGCAGGTCATTTCCAAAGAACATTGATGGAAATAAAAATCTAAAACATCGTCAACTGAATTATTAAGATTGTTGAAGGATTTTAATAGGTTAGCCGCAGCAAAGTTATTAAAACCCGTTTCTTTTTCCGATTGTGCGACTTTTAAATTATAGGAAATAGAATCATCACCCGTAATATCTTGCACATATTTTAAAAAATCAGCCTTTGGATTTTCCAATTGGGAAACCAAAATATCTGCAATTACAATGGCACCGGAATTAATTAATGGGTTTCGAGGAATTCCTTCTTCCAGTTCCAAAAGCGATAAATGGTTGAAAGGGTTTCCGGAAGGCTCTACATCCACACGATCCCAAATATGTGTTCCAATTTTAGACATAGCCATGGCTAGTGTCAGAACTTTGGAAATACTTTGAATGGAAAATCCAAATTCCGAATCGCCAACCGCAAATTCTTCACCAGAAATAAGCTTTAAGTGCATACCAAAACGCTCCGGATTTACGCGAGATAATTCAGGAATATAACGCGCAATATGGCCTTTATCTGCTTCCTGAATTACGTTGGCATGAATTTTATTTAAAATGGCTTGGTAATCTATCATAGAGTATGTTAGCCTTTGTAAAAAGGTAGTTTTACAACCGTTGCAGGAACGGCATTCTTACGAATTTGGATGTTTATTTTAGTATCAAATGCACTGTAGTCTGGAGAAACATAACCCAAGCCAATTCCTTTTTTAAGCATTGGAGACATGGTTCCAGATGTTACCTTTCCAATTAAATTTCCGGCATCATCAACAATGTCATAACCGCTTCTAGGAATACCTTTATCCTCTAACTCGAAAGCAACTAACTTTCGTTTTAAAACGCCTTTCTTTTCTTCAGATAAGTTATCTGAATTAGTAAAGGTTTTTGTAAATTTAGTAATCCAACCTAAACCAGCTTCAAAGGGTGATGTGGTATCATCAATATCATTACCATATAAGCAGTAACCCATTTCCAAGCGTAACGTATCACGAGCTGCTAAACCTATTGGCTTAATGCCGAAATCAGCACCTGCTTCAAAAACCTTATCCCATATTTGTTTTACTTCTGAATTCTTACAGTAAATTTCAAAACCACCACTTCCCGTATAACCGGTTGCAGAAATGATGACATTTTCTACCCCTGCAAAATCGCCAACCACGAAATTGTAAAATTTAATGGCAGATAAATCATGACTTGTTAAGGATTGCATTGCTTCAATAGCTTTAGGCCCTTGAATGGCTAAAAGTGAATAATCATCACTAATATCTACCATTTCGGCACCAACATCATTTTTAGATTTAATCCAATTCCAATCCTTTTCAATATTGCCCGCATTAACAACTAAAAGGTAGGTTTCTTCTTCAATTTTATAAATAATTAAATCGTCAACAATTCCGCCCGTTTCATTCGGTAAGCAGCTATATTGTGCCTTTCCAATGGTTAATTTGCTCGCATCATTCGTTGTGACTTTTTGAATTAACTCAAGGGCTTTTGGTCCTTTGATTAAAAATTCACCCATGTGCGAGACATCAAATACGCCAACGGCTTTTCGTACGGTTTCGTGTTCTACATTTACGCCTTCATATTGTACTGGCATATTGAAACCTGCAAAAGGCACCATTTTTGCCCCTAATGCTTCATGTGTTGATGATAAAGCTATATTTTTCATAAGTATATTCCGTTTAAACGAACATTTTAATTAGACTTCGATTGAGACACAAATGTATTGAAATTTATCTGTTTTAAAGAGTTGCCTTAAGGTTAATCTAGGCTTAAAAGTTTGTTAATTTTTTTAGTTAAAAGCTGTCTGTTCTATTTTATCTTTTAATTTACCATGGGTTTAAAACGCGTATCTCATGAAACATTTTATTATGGCGGCATTTGCGGCTTGTATAACACTTAATATGCCTGCACAAGATGGCTTACCAACCGATTATTTATCAGCTGAATTTCATAAAAGTAGACGTGACGCCTTGCGCAGCGGTATGCCTGAAAATTCTGTCGCTGTTTTTTTTGCAAATCCTTTGAGAAATAGAGCCAATGATGTGGATTACGTATATCATCAAGACCCGGATTTTTATTATTTGACGGGTTATAAAGAACCACATGCTGTTTTAGTTTTGTTTTCTGAAAACCAAACGAATTCGGAAGGTGTTGTATACAACGAAATAATTTATGTTCAGAAAAAAAATCCGCAAGCAGAGCAGTGGACCGGAAAACGGTTAGGTGTTGAAGGTGCGAAAAATCATTTGGGTTTTGACAGGGCGTATAATGGGAGCGATTTTAACATTTCAGGTGTTGATTATTCCCAATTTGATAAAGTTTTATTCAATAATTTTAATAATGATTATCGTGATTCTAAACGCAACCAAGCCGATTTACATAGCTTAATTGAACAGTTTAAGCAACAAGCTAATTATGATGAAAATACGTTGCCAGATCCTATAAAATCTCGAATTTATGAAATGATTAAAGCCACAGATCTTGAAAATAGTGCCAATGTGGCTCAAAATATTGGTCGTGCTTTGGAGTACTATCCTAATTTAAAAAAGGATAAAGTGATTTCAGATTATGCAGAATCAACAGATCCAAATGTGCGTTTGGAATTGAAACAACAAATTATAAAAATAGAGCAGGAGACACCAAAATCGAATTTGGACACCCAAAGTTTATCCACACTAATGGCAGGTTTGCGCCAAATTAAAACTGAAGAAGAGCTGGTATTACTTACAAAAGCCGTTCGCATTTCGGCTATGGGACAACGTGAAATTATGAAGGCTATGCATCCAAACATGTCCGAAATGGAAATACAAGGCATTCATGAATTTGTATACAAAAAATATGGTAGCGAGTACGAAGGCTATCCTAGTATTGTAGGTGCCGGAAATAATGGCTGTGTGCTGCATTATATTGAAAATAGTAAAATGCAAGTAAATAATGAATTGGTGCTCATGGATTTAGGTGCTGAATATCATGGTTATACCGCAGATGTTACACGAACTATTCCAGCCAATGGAAAATTTACCAAAGCGCAAAAAACTATATACGATTTAGTTTTTGAAGCTCAAGAAGCTGGTATTGCAGCAGCCAAGGTAGGCAATGGGTTTAATGCAGTTGATGCGGCTAGTCGCGCTGTTATTCATAAAGGATTAATTGCTTTAGGAATTGCCCAAAATGATAAAGAAGCTAGACAGTACTTTCCACATGGCACCTCTCATTATTTAGGGTTGGATGTTCATGATCCTGGGCTTTATGGAGCTTTTGAGCACAATATGGTTATTACTGTTGAACCAGGAATTTATATCCCAAATGGCAGTAATTGTGATAAAAAGTGGTGGGGAATTGCCGTAAGGATTGAAGATGATATTTTAATTACTAATAATGGTCCCGTTAATTTATCAGCAGAGGCGCCTAGAACATCTAATGACATTGAAGCCTTAATGAAAGAGAAAAGCGCTCTGGATGATTTTGTATTACCTGCATTAGATTAATACGTTAAAAGCATCTGATGATTGGGGTTGGAATGGGTTTGTGAAATTTTAAAATCATAACTCCCTACAATATTAAACCCTGCTTTTTTATAGAAATTAATGGCTCTATGGTTTTCTATCCATACATATAGCCACATTCCAGATTGGTTGTGTTTTTGTGAAACTGAGACATTAAATTCAAATAATTCTTTCCCTAATTTTAAATTATGAAAAGCTTTCAGTACATAGATACGTTCTAGTTTGGTTACATTTTTAAGCGGGATGTTCTTTTCAGAAATGGAATATATTATTTTAGAGTAGCCAATTGGTGTTTCGTTATAGATTAGAATATGAAAAATAGTGTTAGTGTCCAGCAGTTCTGCTTCAAAAGCAGATTTAGTGAATTTTAAATTGATATATGAATCTATATCAGCTTTAGAAGCACTCATACCATGAGACTCCAAAAATGTTTGCCTTCCAATTAAGGAGAGTGTTTCGGCATGGTTGGCATTCGCTTTAATAATTTTAATCATTTTGTAAAAAATGTAACTGATTTATAGGTTATAAAAGTATAATTTTAAAGACAATAAAATTAACTGTATTTTTGAAAGCATGTCCGTTTTATTAATATAAATAAAGTAATAAATACCCATGAAAATATTTTCAGATAAGCAGATTTACGAAGGTGATAAACTCACGGCAAAAAAGCAAAACATTACATCCACCGAACTCATGGAGCGTGCGGGTATACAAATTTTCAATTGGTTGCATTTACGTATGCAAGGCGCTCAAGTACCTATTCACGTGTTTTGTGGCATTGGAAATAACGGTGGTAATGGTTTGGTGGTAGCTCGGCATTTAATTAACCATGGTTACCATGTGAATACCTATGTGGTTAACTTCAGTGATAAGCGAACACGGGATTTTCTGTGTAATTATGACTTAATAAAACAAACCACAAAAAAATGGCCTACGCTTATAGGTCCAGATGATGATTTTCCTGAAATTGGTCCTGATGATATTATCATTGATGCCGTTTTCGGTATTGGATTAAATCGTCCGGCAGACGATTGGGTGGTTAATTTGTTTCAACATTTTAAAGTGTCTAAAGCATTTACGCTATCCGTTGATATTCCTTCCGGAATGAAAACAGATGCTGTTCCAGCTGACGATAATAATGTGGTTTGGGCAAATCACACATTGAGTTTCCAGTCCACAAAACTCGCTTTCTTTTTACCAGACACCGCTAAATTTACGGAACAATGGGAAGTTTTAGATATTGGTTTTGATCGTGAATATTTAATAAAAACCCAAACAGCTGTAGATTTAATAGGTAAGCAGGAAGTATTGCCCATTTATAAACCCCGTGATAAATTTTCGCATAAAGGAACCTTCGGTCATGCACTTATAATTGGTGGAAGTTATGGTAAAATAGGAGCCGCTATTTTAGCTAGCCGCTCGGCTCTATCTATTGGAGCAGGAGTGGTAACGGCTTTTGTGCCTAAATGTGGTTATATACCAATTCAGTCTAGTTTTCCAGAAGCCATGATTATTACCGACGAACAGGAGGAGTGGATTAGTAATATTCAATTTACAATTACTCCAACGGTTATTGGTCTAGGTGTTGGTATGGGAACTGAAAAAGCAACTGCTGAAGCTTTACAAGTGTTTCTAACTACCAACAAAACACCTTTAGTTATTGATGCGGATGGTATTAATCTGCTGTCTAAAAACAAAGATTTATTAAAGTTATTGCCACAGAATACGGTCTTAACACCACATCCTAAAGAGTTGGAACGCCTAATTGGTGTGTGGAAAGATGATTTTGATAAACTGAAAAAGGTTAAAGCATTTTCAAAAAAATATCACCTAATTGTGGTGATTAAGGGCGCTTATACTTTAACCGTTTTAGAAGATAAAATATATATTAATTCAACCGGAAACCCAGGATTGGCAACTGCCGGAACTGGTGATGTTTTAACGGGAGTTATTACCGGACTCATTGCACAAGGCTATGATTCTTTGGCTGCGTCTGTGTTTGGAGTATATCTGCACGGAAAATCAGCGGATATTGCGGTACAAGGTTTGGGTTATGAAGCAATGACTGCTTCACATGTAATTGATACATTAGGTGATGCCTATTTGAATTTGTTTGAACAGCCTGAACCTCCCAAAGTAGAAGCGGAGGAGAAGGAAGGAGAGAAAAAAGAAAAAAAGTCTAAAACCAAATAAAGGATAGACCTTATTTACATGAGCTAATTTATAAGGATTCTTAGTTGTTATGCTTAACAGGTTGCAGAATCTCATATTCTAATTTGTAAGACATTGTTTTAAAGCAGACGGTAAACTTTATTATAAAAAAAGAGTCGCATTTTTTTGCGACTCTTTAATTTTGAAAGTATTCAGAATTTAGATATTTAATTCTGTTAGTAGTTCTTTTAATTCATCACTTGAAGGTCTTGGCGCATCTGGAGATACCACATTTCCTGCAGGATCAATTAAAATAAAACGTGGAATACCGTTTATTTTATAGGCTTGGATAAATTCAGTTTGCCATCCTTTTGGAGCAAATAACTGAATACCGCCTAATTCTTTATCCGCAACCATGGCTTTCCACGCTTCGTGCGCTTTATCCCATGAACCTTTATGGCTTCTATCATCATCAATAGATAGACTTACAAATTGGATATCTTTTCCGTGGTATTCTTTTTCAATTTCTTTTAAAAATGGAATTTCTGCTTTACAAGGACCACACCACGTTGCCCATACATCAATATACACATACTTTCCAGCTAAATCAGACAACGAGGTTGTTGTACCATCATAGTTTTCATAATCGCTAAACGTTGGGGAAGGCGTGCCTTTTGGAAACTCCTTTTTTAAAGCAATAGCTTGACCAATAAAGGATTTATAAGATTTTAGCATAGGCTCCAAACTCTTATTTGCACTATTGGTAATACTTGTATCTATGGCTTTATTGGAATTATAAAACTCTCCTAATTCTGTTTTAATCTTATCAAGCTCGGTTTCCAACGTTTCCATATCCGAAATTTTACTTAAAGTTTCAAAATCAATTAGCTGTTCTTCTTTTAAAGATTTTTCCGCTAAAAAATTACTGTGTTCAGAACCTGTTCCTGTGTACTTGATACTTTCATCAAACATTTTTGTATCGATTGTCATGTCAATGTCATAACCATTTTTTAAAAATATAGATGTAGATTCGGCACCATCAAAAAGGTTGTATATACCAGCATCAACCTTTAGAGTATCGCTAAAAGTACCATCCTCATTTACGGATATTGTTTTAGCATAATCACGGGTTCGTATAAGTAATGAATCGCTGTTTTTATTTGTTATTTTTCCAGAGAAAGTCACATAGTCTTTAGGTGCTTCTTCTTTACAGGCAAAAATGGATAATGCTGCAACAAAAATTAAGGTTTTTTTCATGGTTAAAATAGTTTGTTTATTCAAAAATAGAATATTATCATGAATTATAAATGAAATGTCATTTTTTGTTTGCATAATCCATAATGAATGTGGAATTTTGGGATAACATTTATGCACATGAGACCAATCCATTATATTTCGCAAGAAACCATTGATTTAGAAACTATTTCAGCCATTTTAGAAGAAGGCAAAACACTGGAATTAGCAGATAGTTCTGTTAAAAAAATTCAAGCTTGTCGGGATTATTTAAACCAGAAACTTAAAAATCAAGATTCTCCTATTTATGGTATAAACACGGGATTTGGTTCATTATATAATGTAAAAATATCAAAAGAAAATTTAACCAAACTTCAAGAAAATTTGGTAATGTCTCATGCGTGTGGTACTGGTGAATTGGTTCCAAAACCCATTGTGAAACTCATGTTGTTTTTAAAGGTGCAGTCTTTAAGTTATGGACATAGTGGTGTGCAGTTAGAAACGGCACAACGCTTATTGGATTTTTATAACCATGATATTTTACCAGTTATTTATACTCAAGGTTCTTTAGGAGCCTCGGGGGATTTAGCTCCTTTAGCACATTTGGCACTACCGCTAATTGGAAAAGGAGAGGTGTATTTTGAAGACGCTGTTCATACTGCTGAATCTATTTTGAAGAAATTTAATTGGGAACCCATAACCTTGCAATCTAAAGAAGGTTTGGCTCTGTTAAATGGAACACAATTTATGTCAGCTTATGGCATTCATTTATTAATGAAAGCCTATAAATTATCTTATTTAGCAGATTTGATTGGAAGTACATCTTTAGAAGCTTTTGATGGAAGAATTGAGCCCTTTAATGAATTAGTGCATTTGGTGCGTCCGCATAAAGGTCAGTTAAAAACGGCAGAACGTATTCGTGAGTTTTTAGAGGGTAGTGAATTAATTGGTCAAGATAAAGTACATGTACAAGATCCCTATTCATTTAGATGCATGCCTCAAGTTCATGGAGCGAGCAAGGATACATTAGATTTTGTGAGAAACACATTTATAACAGAAATTAATTCTGTCACTGATAATCCAAACATTTTTAGCCAAGATGATTTAATTATTTCTGGCGGAAATTTTCATGGTCAACCTTTAGCTTTGGCTTTAGATTATATGAAAATTGCCATGGCTGAATTAGGAAATATATCGGAAAGACGTGTGTTTCAATTAGTTTCTGGATTACGAGGGTTGCCAACATTTTTAGTTGATAATCCAGGTTTAAACTCGGGTTTTATGATCCCGCAATACACAGCTGCTAGTATTGTAAGTGCCAACAAACAATTGGCGAGTCCGGCAAGTATAGATAGTATTGTTTCTAGTAATGGTCAAGAAGATCATGTAAGCATGGGAGCCAATGCCGCCACGCAAGCTTATACTTTAGTACATAATGTAGAACGTATTTTAGCCATTGAACTGTTTAATGCCTCTCAAGCTTTGTACTTTAGAAAACCTTTAAAATCTTCAGCATTTATAGAGTCCGTTTTAATGGCTTACCGCCAAGATGTGTCCTTTGTTTCTAATGATAGAGAATTACATATTGATATTAAAAATTCAGTTTCGTTTTTATCGAATTTAGAAATAGATGTGCAAGAAATCTACGCATAAAATTTACGTAAAATTTTGCTGTTTCTATGGATTTATAGGAAAGGCAAGTTTATACATTGCATAATTGGTCAGACCAAGCAATAGCTTCATCTAAAGTCTGAAATGCTTTAAAGGGAATACTTATAAAAGTACTTTCAAAATCTGTGTTGTCAATTTTAACAGAATCGCCAAAGACAACAGCAAAACCAACAAGGTTTTTAATTTTAGAAGTTTCGAAATAAACATTAGGGTCTACCGAATAGGAGTTTATTCTGTGTGTAATATACACAAACTTTCTATTGCCAAAATAGTTTCTAGCAATATCATAAAGTTCATTGTTTAAATCAATTAAAACGGTTATGCCTTCATTCATGACTGCTATCATGTAATGGTTATGGCAGGTAATGGTTCCGTACGGATATGTTTTTACAACAGACATATTTAAAGTTAAGTAAAATTTAGGACATAAAAAAACTCCACAAATGTAAGTGGAGTTTTTCAATATCAAACGATTTATTTTTTAAGATTCAGTCTTTTTTTTTCCAGACTCAATTTTAATTTTCAATTCGTTGGTTTTAGCATCTAAATCCATGGAGATTTTATCGCCTTCAGAAATTTTCGAATTGATTATTTCTTCAGCCAAGGCATCTTCCACATACTTTTGTATTGCACGTTTTAATGGTCTAGCGCCATATTGTTTGTCGAAGCCTTTGTCTGCAATATAATCTTTGGCAGCTTTACTTAATTTAAGCGTATAGCCAATATCCTTAATGCGTAAGATGAGTTTATCTAATTCAATATCAATAATTTTATTGATATCTTCTTTTTCAAGTGCATTAAATACTACCACATCATCAATTCTATTCAAGAATTCTGGCGCGAAAGCTTTTTTCAACGCATTTTCAATGACGCTTCTAGCATTGGCGTCTTCTTGAGATTTTTGTGAAGACGTTCCAAAACCAACACCTGTACCAAAATCTTTTAGTTTACGAGAACCAATATTGGAGGTCATGATAATAATAGTGTTTCTAAAGTCTATTTTACGACCTAAACTGTCCGTTAAATACCCATCATCTAATACTTGTAAAAGCATATTAAATACATCTGGATGTGCTTTTTCAATTTCATCAAGTAACACGACAGCATAAGGTTTGCGTCTAATTTTTTCAGTTAATTGACCACCTTCTTCATAACCTACGTATCCCGGAGGCGCACCAACTAATCTTGAAATCGCAAATTTTTCCATATACTCACTCATGTCGATTCGGATTAAGGAATCTTCACTATCAAATAATTCTTTTGAAAGTACTTTTGCTAATTGCGTTTTACCAACGCCTGTCTGACCTAAAAATATAAATGATCCAATTGGTTTATTTGGGTCTTTAAGTCCGGCACGATTTCGCTGAATAGCTTTTACTACTTTGGCAACCGCTTGATCTTGACCGATTACTTTACCTTTAATTAATTCTGGTAAAATGGCTAATTTATTACTTTCGGTTTGTGCAATTCTATTTACAGGAATTCCGGTCATCATAGAAACAACGTCAGCCACATTATCTTCCGTAACGGTTTCACGGTGCAACTTGGTGTCTTCTTCCCATTTTTCTTGAGCAATGGCTAATTCTTTTTCCAAACGTTTTTCATCGTCCCGAAGTTTAGCTGCTTCCTCGTATTTCTGTTTCTTAACTACACTAGATTTTGTGGCTTTTACAGCTTCTAATTGTTCTTCTAATTCAACAATCTGATCTGGAACATTAATGTTTGTTATGTGCACGCGCGAACCAGCTTCATCTAAAGCATCAATAGCTTTATCTGGTAAAAACCGATCTGTCATATACCGATTCGTTAATCGCACACAGGCCTCAATAGCTTCCGGTGTATATTCCACATGGTGATGCGATTCGTATTTATCTTTAATGTTATTTAGAATTTCAATAGTTTCATCAACGGTTGTTGGTTCTACAATAACCTTTTGGAAACGTCTTTCTAAAGCACCATCTTTTTCAATATACTGTCTGTATTCATCTAAAGTCGTGGCACCAACGCATTGTATTTCACCTCTTGCTAAAGCTGGTTTAAACATGTTGGACGCATCCAAACTACCTGTGGCACCACCAGCACCAACAATGGTATGGATTTCATCAATAAACAGAATGATATCGTCGTTTTTCTCTAGCTCGTTCATTACAGCTTTCATACGCTCTTCAAACTGTCCACGGTATTTTGTGCCCGCAACCAAGCTCGCTAAATCTAATGTTACAACGCGTTTGTTAAATAAAATTCGTGATACTTTTCTGCTTACAATTCTATTTGCTAAACCTTCAGCAATGGCAGATTTACCAACACCAGGTTCACCAATTAGCAGTGGGTTGTTTTTCTTTCGTCTACTCAAAATTTGAGATACACGTTCTATTTCTTTTTCACGACCTACAACAGGATCTAGTTTACCTTCTTCCGCCATAGCTGTTAAATCGCGTCCAAAATTATCTAAAACAGGGGTTTTAGATTTCTTATTCGTTTTTCCAGTTGGTGAATTAAATAAATTATCTTTTGATGTGTCGTCATCTGAAGCTGAATCATCATCCGGAAAAGATTCTGATTTCGGCTCTCCTGTAATATCAGGATAATTTTCGTCGTTTGTTATCATAAACTTGAACTGTTCTTTTACGTTATCATAATCCACTTTCAGCTTATTTAGAAGCTTGGTAGTGGGATCGTTGTCGTTTCTTAAAATGCACAAGAGCAAATGTGCTGTATTAATGGAGCTACTCTGAAAAAGTTTCGCTTCCAAAAACGTGGTTTTCAAAGCACGTTCAGCTTGCCTGGTTAGATGTAAGTTCTTCTTATTATTAGAAGTTACTGCCATATTAGGATTTGCAGGACTTAAAATTTCAACCTTGCGTCTTAAATGGTTTAAATCTATTTCTAGAGCACTTAAAATATCAATAGCCTTTCCGCTACCATCTCGTAATAATCCAAGCATCAAATGTTCTGTGCCTATAAAATCGTGACCAAGCCTTAAAGCCTCCTCTTTACTATACGCAATTACGTCTTTAACTCTCGGTGAAAAATTGTCATCCATAAATAATTCCTTTCTGCATTAAATGTACTAAACATATTAGTAAGGACAAAAACCATACCTTAAATAATAGTTTGTATGCTAATAGACAAAAAAATGTTTATAAAGACAAAATATTTAACAGCATACTTATTAACGAAAAGCAGGGTTTGAATTGTTAATAAAAAAACCGAAAAAACACAAAAGAAACCCTTGCTGTAGCTGATGAAATGGTTATATTAGCACGATTTGTAAACCTACAAAAATCTAATTAGTAATATATATGGCAGAAGGAGAAAAATTGATCCCAATTAACATTGAAGATGAAATGAAATCGGCTTACATTGATTATTCAATGTCAGTCATTGTGTCACGTGCTTTACCTGATGTAAGAGATGGTTTAAAACCGGTACATAGACGTGTGCTTTTTGGTATGCACGAACTAGGTGTTAGAGCAACTGGAGCACATAAAAAGTCAGCAAGAATTGTTGGGGAAGTACTAGGTAAGTATCATCCACATGGTGATACATCTGTTTATGATGCTATGGTTCGTATGGCTCAAGAATGGAGTTTACGTTATATGTTAGTGGATGGCCAAGGTAACTTTGGATCTGTTGATGGTGATAGTCCTGCAGCAATGCGTTATACGGAAGCTCGTATGCGTAAAATATCGGAAGATATGCTGGCAGATATAGATAAAGAAACCGTAGATCATAAATTAAACTTTGATGATACCTTACACGAACCAACCGTACTTCCAACACGAATTCCTGGTTTATTAGTTAATGGTGCATCAGGTATTGCCGTTGGTATGGCTACTAATATGCCGCCTCATAACTTAAGTGAAGTGGTGGATGGTATAACAGCTTATATTGAAAATACCGATATTGAAGTTGATGAGTTAATTACACATATTAAAGCACCAGATTTCCCAACTGGAGGAACAATTTATGGTTATGATGGTGTTATTGAAGCGTTCAAAACAGGTCGTGGTCGTATAGTCATGCGTGGAAAAGCACGTATTGAAGAAGTACAGGGTCGTGAATCTATTATTGTTACCGAAATTCCGTACCAAGTGAATAAGGCTGACATGATTAAAAAAACAGCCGATTTAATAAACGAAAAGAAAATGGATGGTATTGCGTCTATTCGCGATGAATCCGATAGAAACGGTATGCGCATTGTTTACGTTTTAAAGCGTGATGCTATTCCTAATATTGTATTAAATACCTTATATAAATACACGGCTTTACAGTCGTCATTTAGTGTTAACAACATTGCTTTAGTCAATGGTCGTCCACAATTATTGAATCTGAAAGACATGATTCACCATTTTGTGGAACACAGACATGATGTGGTTGTACGAAGAACTACTTACGAATTGCGTAAAGCAGAAGAGCGTGCTCACATACTTGAAGGTTTAATTATTGCTTCAGATAATATTGACGAAGTAATTGCGCTTATTCGTGCGTCATCAAATGCGGATGAAGCGCGTGAGAAGTTAATTGAACGTTTTAAACTATCCGAAATTCAGGCCAAAGCCATTGTAGAAATGCGCTTACGTCAGTTAACAGGACTAGAGCAAGATAAATTGCGTTCGGAATACGACGAGTTAATGATTACCATTGCTGATTTAAAAGATATTCTTGAGAAAAAAGAACGTCGTATGGAAATCATTAAAGACGAATTATTAGTTGTAAAAGATAAGTATGGCGATGAGCGTCGTTCGGTAATTGAATATGCTGGAGGCGATTTAAGTATTGAAGATATGATTCCAGACGAGCAGGTGGTTATTACCATTTCGCATGCTGGTTATATTAAGCGTACCTCACTTACAGAATATAAAACACAAAATAGAGGAGGTGTTGGACAAAAGGCATCTACTACAAGAAATGAAGACTTTTTAGAGCATCTATTCGTAGGAACTAATCACCAATACATGTTATTCTTCACCCAAAAAGGGAAGTGTTTCTGGATGCGTGTTTATGAAATTCCGGAAGGAAGTAAAACATCTAAAGGTCGCGCTATTCAAAACCTGATTAATATTGAGCAGGATGATAAAGTAAAAGCTTTTATCTGTACGCAAGACTTAAAAGATGAAGACTACATCAATAGCCATTATGTCATTATGGCAACCAAAAAAGGTCAAGTTAAAAAAACGGCTCTAGAGCAATACTCACGTCCACGAACTAATGGTATTAATGCCATTACAATTAAAGAGGATGATGAATTACTAGAAGCCAAATTAACTACTGGAAACAGTCAAGTTATGTTGGCCTTAAAATCTGGTAAAGCTATTCGTTTTGAAGAAGCCAAAACTCGCCCAATGGGTAGAAATGCATCGGGTGTAAGAGGTATTCGCTTACAGGACGAGAATACCGATGAAGTTATAGGTATGATTGCTATTGAAAATCCGCAAGAAGAATCCGTATTAGTTGTTTCTGAAAAAGGATATGGAAAACGTACTTATATTGATGATCCAGAAGATGGTGAAGCTGTTTACAGAATAACGAACAGAGGTGGAAAAGGAGTTAAAACTATTTCTATAACTGAAAAAACTGGTCATTTGGTGGCTATAAAATCGGTGACAGATGAAGAGGATTTAATGATTATTAACAAATCTGGTATTGCCATTCGTATGGCTGTTGCTGATTTACGAGTTATGGGTCGAGCTACACAAGGTGTAAGACTTATAAACTTAAAAGGAAGTGACTCTATTGCGGCTGTTGCAAAAGTAATGAAGGAAGAAGAAGATGAAAACGAAGTCTTGCTAGATGAAGATGGTAACATTATTGAAAATGAACAAGATACTGATAATGGCACAACTCTTGATACGGATGAAAACGAATTAAATAACGATAATTAAAATAATAAAATGAGAAACCCAATTTTAGTTGCATTGGCAATTCTAGTAAGTACTGTTTCTTTTGCTCAAAAAAAAGAGTTACGTACAGCAGAGAAAGCAATAAAAAATAAAAATTATGCTGAAGCCAAAACAGCATTGAATCAGGCAGAATCTATGATGTCTGGAATGGATGATAAGCAAAAATCCCAATATCATTTATTAGTAGCTGAAGCAATGTATGCTCAAGGTACAGCAAATAATTCCGACTTAAACAAAGCCATTGAAAGTTTAATTTTAGTAGGAAAAAATTATGATTCAGAAGTGTCTGAATTAACAACTACCATGGAAAATGAGCTTTTAATGAAAGCAAATAGCTTCTACAAAGCAAATAACTTTTCGGAAGCAGCAATAAAATTTGAGCAATTATATAACGTTGTTCCTCAAGATACGACCTACCTTTATTACGCAGCAATTAGTGCTGTTAGTGGTAAAGATTATGACGAAGCCCTTAAACATTATTTAGAATTAAATAAATTGGGTTATACTGGCATTACTAAAGAGTATTTTGCAACCAACAAAGAAACAGGTGAAGAAGAGGTTTTTGATAAAGAAAACAGAGATTTATTTGTAAAAACAGGCGCTTATATTAAACCAGGTGAACGTGTTTCAGAATCGAAAGCAAATGAAATCACAAAAAATATTGCCTTTATTTATGTTAATTTAGGGAAAACCGAAGAAGCTTTAAAGGCCATAAAATTAGCACGTGATCAAAACCCGACAGATGTTAATATTATTTTAACAGAAGCCAATTTACAGTATAAACTGGGTAATAGAGATGAATATAAGTTGCTAATTGAAAAGGCAATTGATTTAGATCCAACTAATGTAGATTTGTTTTACAATTTAGGTGTTCTTTCGGCTGAAGCTGGGTATAATGATAAAGCTAAAGAATATTATAACAAGGTTATTGAAATGGATCCTACGTATACAAATGCACATACCAATATTGCAGCTTTAATACTAGGTGAGGAGCAAGGTCTTATTGAAGAAATGAATGGTTTAGGAACATCCGCTGCTGATAACAAACGTTATGATGAACTAAAGGCGGAACGTAAAGAGCTTTATAAAACAGCTATTCCTTATTTAGAAGCTGTTTTAGAAGTAGATTCAGAAAATTTAGAGGTTTCTAAAACATTAATGAATATTTATAGTGCCATTGCGGAAACTGAAAAATACAAGAAAATGAAAGCTAAAGTTGAAGCTTTAGGAGGATAATTCTTATAGGTTTAATTGAATAAAAAAATGCTACTGAATTTCAGTAGCATTTTTTTTGTTTTATGTTAATCCAATAATTCGTTTTCCATAACTAGCGCTTGAAACAAATTTAATTGATAAGAATCATGGTATGCTAAATATGCTTAATTCCTAGAAAACTAAAAAGTCAAAATGCCTGTCCATTTTAAAATAAACAAGATTAAAATTGTAATTCCGGTACTTGTATATATAACACCTTGCCAATAAAAAAGCCGTGTTCCCCATTGATTCCATAATGTACTACCATATTCCTTTTTGAAATGACCGTTGGTAAGCTTCCAGAAAAGGAAAGCGATAATTAAGAATAATGCAATTGCTATTGGTATAATGTTCATTGGTTCTTGAGTTTAAAGAGGTGATTTTTGGGTTCGTTTTATAATAACAAATTCAATATTTAAATAATACTTGAACTTATTTACCCCTCCACAATCCGCTTAATAACGCGTAATTTATGAGTATGCATACGTGTATCTACATTATAAATTCCGGAATGATCTAATCTATCAATGCGGACTTTACCATGTGCATGAATAATAAAATTATCCGGCATAATAATACCAACATGGACTATCTGTCCTTCGTCATTATCAAAAAATGCTAAATCGCCTGGATCGCTTTCTTCAATAAAACTCAACGCCTCGCCTTGTGTGGCTTGTTGTGAGGCATCGCGGAATAATTTATAACCATTCAATTTATAAACCATTTGGGTAAACCCTGAACAATCTATACCAAAGGGTGTTTTTCCACCCCAAAGATAAGGAGCGTTTAAATATGAAAATGCGGTTTTTAAAATATGCGCTTTAGTAGCTATTTCACTAACCGCATTCCCATCATGTGTATGTTGTAATAAATCCAATCCGTTTAAACTTGAGCCCAACGGAATAGGATATAATTGACTTTGGCTGTCTTCAATAAATTCAACTAAATCCGTTGAAAGAATAGGCGCTTCGTCATGCAATGTATTATAATTGTCTTCTGTAATTTCAAGGTACTGCTTGTTATCAATCCAACCTTCATAGGTATCAAAACCCAATCGGATTCTACTCCAAGACTTCCGTTTTTCAAGCACTTTAAAATAATCACCATACAATACTTGGGACACAAGTTCACTTGTATCACTAGGTTCCAATCGTAATGGAACAATGCTTAAATGACAAATTCCGTATTGCATGCAAAAAGTAAGGTATTAGTTTCTTTCGATAACAACTGCCGAAGCACCACCACCACCATTACAAATAGCGGCTGCACCAATTTTTGCATTGTTTTGTTCTAAAACATTTAATAATGTAATTAAAATACGAACACCTGAACAACCTAGTGGATGTCCTAAAGAAACAGCTCCACCATTCACGTTTACATTGGCATCGTTTAAGCCTAGTATTTTCATATTGGCTAAACCAACAACCGAAAATGCTTCATTAAATTCAAAGAAATCAACATCTTTGATATTAATTCCAGCTTTATCTAACGCTTTAGGTAAGGCTTTAGCAGGCGCTGTTGTAAACCATTCTGGCTCATGAGCAGCATCGGCAAAGCTTTTTATGGTTGCTAGAACTTTCAATCCTAATTCGTCTGCTTTCTCGCGACTCATTAAAACCATAGCACCCGCACCATCATTTATAGTTGAAGCATTGGCAGCTGTAACAGTTCCATCTTTGGTAAAAGCAGGACGTAAAGCTGGTATTTTTTCTAATTTTACATTGGTGAACTCTTCATCTGTATCCACAACTAATGCATCACCACGTCTTTGTGGAACTTCAACTGGAACCACTTCATTATCAAATTTCCCGGCTTCCCAAGCTGCAGCCGATCGTTTATACGATTGAATAGCATAGGCATCCTGATCTTCACGAGAAAATTTATATTCAGTAGCACAAGCGTCGGCACAAACACCCATGGCGTTTTGGTCGTAGGCATCCACTAATCCATCACGTTGCATCCCGTCTTCCATTTTAGCAGGACCAAATTTAGTACCTGTTCTAGCATGCAGATAATGCGGAATTAAACTCATATTTTCCATTCCACCAGCAACCACAACGTCGGCATCACCTAAAGCAATAGCTTGTGCTGCTTGCATAACCGCTTTCATTCCAGATGCACACACTTTATTTACAGTGGTACATGGAACCGTGTTTGGAATTCCTGCGTAAATTGCCGCTTGTCTTGCAGGCGCTTGTCCGGCCCCGGCTTGAACAACATGACCCATAATAACCTCTTGAACTAATTCTGGCTTTAAATTAATTTTTTCCAAAGCACCTTTAATAGCTACAGCACCCAAACGTGGTGCAGGAACAGTTGAAAGGGATCCTAAAAAACTACCAATTGGTGTTCTGGCTGCTGATACAATGACGACTTCTTTACTCATGTTTTTCTAGTTTAATTTTTTAATCCCACAAAATTAATCATTTTTTAATAGAATGTAGAATGATTAGCATTTTATACACCCATAATTTTCGACTATATTTTACTACATTTGAAAATATTTCACCAATCTATGAAAGAATTTATAAATACACTATATAGAAATCATTCGTTAGGCTATAAGCTGTTGCTTTTTATATCGACTACATTTTTAATTGTGTATTTATTTCCTAAAAGTGGTAAATTTAAATACAATTTCGAAAAAGGAAAACCTTGGCAATCAGAAAACCTTTATGCACCCTTTAATTTCGCCATTAAGAAAACGGATGCTGAAATTACCATGGAAAAACAAGAGATTAAGGACGCGTCACCATTATACTTTAATTTAGATGCATCGGTTCCAAACACAATAACTAATAATTTTCAACGTCAATTTAAATCGGTTTTTTCAGATACGATTCCCGTCTATACAAGAAACGATTTAAAGGATGCTGGAATTCAAATAATTGATAAACTCTACCATTTTGGTGTTTTAAACGAAGAACATAATTATTCGGACACCAAAAAAGTCATTATTTTAGAAGGTCGCGTCGAGAAGGAGCAAACCCAATTTGTAAACCTAGTTAAGGAAAATCAATTAAAAGCAATTATTGTCAAGGTTTTAGAAAGTAAGGATTTGTTGACTTATAAAAATGAATTCACATCGTTGTTTTTCGATTTAGTAGAACCAAATTTAGAATTTAACAAGGAATTTTCATCCCGAGTACTTCAAGAAGAGCTCGATAAAGTCTCATATATTCGTGGAAGTGTTGAGCGGGAAACGCTTATTATCTCTAAAGGTGAAGTTGTAGAAGGTGTTAAGTTTCAAATTTTAAAATCGTTAGAATCCGAATATGAATCGCAAGTTTGGAACAAATCTAATTATATATGGATTGTTTTTGCCTACACTCTTTTAGTGGCATTAGCCTTACTTATGCTGTTGTTATTTTTAAGAAAATATCGGATGTCTGTTTTTGAAAATAATGTAAAAGTGACCTTTATTTTCTTTAACGTAGCCTTTATGGTATTAATCACAACCTTGGTGGTTAATTACAATTCGCAATACATTTATGTGGTCCCAATTTGTATTTTGCCCTTGGTGCTAAAAGCCTTTTTTGATGCGCGTTTGGGCCTGTTTACACATGTTTTAACGGTTTTACTATTAGGACTAGTAGTACCTAACAGTTACGAATATATGTTCCTACAAATTATTGCAGGAATCGTTACTATTTTAACCGTGTCGGAATTATACAAACGAGCGAATTTATTTATTTCCGTTGGGCAAATCACCTTAATATATATTGTTGCCTATTTTGCATTCTTCGTTATTCATGAAGGAAGTGTTGAAACCCTACAATGGGAAACTTTTGGTTTGTTTGTGCTTTGTGGCTTGGCAACCTTATTTGTGCAACCGCTAATTTATGCCTACGAAAAACTCTTCGGATTAGTGTCTGATGTATCTTTATTAGAATTATCAGACACCAATACCAAATTATTGAAAGAATTATCAAATAAAGCGCCAGGAACGTTTCACCATTCTTTAAATGTGGCCAATTTAGCTGAAGCTGCTGCTAACGAAATTGGAGCCAATGCTATGTTGGTTCGCGTTGGCGCCTTGTATCACGATATTGGGAAAATGAAAAACCCAACGTATTTTACGGAAAACCAATCTACAGGAATTAATCCGCATGATGAATTATCACCAAGCGAAAGTGCTCAAATTATTATCAATCACGTAATTGATGGAATTGAAATAGCCCGAAAAAATAATCTTCCGGATCGTGTTATCGATTTTATTAGAACCCATCATGGAACGAGTTTGGTATATTATTTCTATATGAAAGAAAAGGAAGTCAACGAGCTCATAGAAATAGAAGATTTCATGTATCCAGGTCCAAAACCTTTCAGTAAAGAAACGGCTATTTTAATGATGTGTGATAGTGTAGAAGCGGCTTCCAAGAGTTTAAAAGAACCTACGTCCACAAAAATTGACGATTTTGTAGAAAGCATTTTAAACAAACAAATGAATGATGATCAGTTTTTAAATGCCAATATTACCTTTAAAGAAATTCAATCTATTAAAAAGATATTGAAACAAAAGCTGACCAACATTTACCACTTACGTATAGAGTATCCTGAATAGGTCACTAGAGTATCCTGAATAGGTCATTTATTTATCACCTTGTATTTTCTTTAACATTACTTTATAAGTATTTCCTTATTTTTGTTCATTACACTAAAACCAATTATAATATGAGGAAATCATTAATATGCGTTTTGGCACTCTCAACAATTGTTGCTTGTAAGGATGACCAAAACAAAACTGAAAAAGAAGATGTTTCAATGACTATTACTTATCCAGAAACTAAAAAAGTTGACACGGTTGACACGTATTTTGAAACTCAAGTTCAAGATCCATACCGTTGGCTGGAAGATGATTATGCTGAAGATACCAAAGCATGGGTAAAAGCTCAAAACGAAGTGACGTTTAATTATTTAGATCAAATTCCGTTCCGAAGCAAGTTGAAAAAACGGATGGAAACGCTTTGGAATTACGAAAAAATTTCTGCACCATTTATTGAAGGTGATTACACCTATTTTTATAAAAATGATGGGCTTCAAAACCAATCCGTTTTATATAGAACAGATAAAGATGGAAACCAAGAGGTGTTTTTAGATCCAAATGCGTTTTCTAAAGATGGAACGACGTCTTTAGGTGGTTTAAGTTTTACGGAAGATGGTTCTATGGCTGCCTATGCTATTTCTGAAGGTGGAAGTGACTGGCGAAAAATTATCGTTTTAAAAACTGAAAATAAAGAAATTATTGGCGATACCATTATGGATGTTAAATTCAGTGGTATGTCTTGGTACAAAAATGAAGGGTTTTATTATTCCAGCTATGAGAAACCAAAAGGTAGTGAGTTATCAGCTAAAACCGATCAACACCGTTTATTTTATCACAAATTAGGAACACCTCAAAGTGAAGATAAAATTATTTTTGGCGATACTGAAAAGCGTCGCTATGTAGGAGGTTCTGTAACGCAGGATGAAAACTATTTGGTGATTACCGCAGCAAATTCTACCTATGGAAATGAGTTGTATATTAAAGACCTACGGAAAAATGGACCGATTGTAAAAGTGGTTGATAATTTTGAAAGTAGTAATAATGTTATAAATAATGAAGGTCAAACATTCTTCGTGGTTACGGATTTTGAAGCACCTAATAAACGCATTGTAAAATTCAATTTAAATAAATTTGAACAAGCCCATTGGGAAGATGTGATTCCAGAAACTGAAAATGTACTATCAGTATCTAAAGGTGCAAATTATATTTTTGCGGAATACATGAAAGATGCGGTTTCTGTTGTAAAACAATACAAATTTGATGGCACTTTAGTACGTGATGTTAGCTTACCAGGAATTGGTTCTGTTGGTGGTTTTGGTGGTAAAAAGGAAGCAACTACCTTATACTATTCGTTTACAAATTATACGGCACCAGGAACTATTTATGCGTATGATCCTGAAACTGGCGAATCAACGGTTTACCAAAAGCCAAATATCGATTTCAAATCGGATGATTATGAGTCTAAGCAAGTATTTTATAGCTCTAAAGATGGTACCAAAGTACCAATGATTATCACCTATAAAAAAGGCACAGAATTAAACGGCAAGAATCCAACTATGCTATATGCTTACGGTGGTTTTAATATTAGTTTAACGCCGTCGTTTAGTATTGCCAATGCTGTGTGGTTAGAAAATGGTGGTGTGTATGCTGTTGCTAATTTACGTGGAGGTGGTGAATACGGTAAAAAATGGCATAATGCAGGAACGCAAATGCAAAAGCAAAATGTGTTTGATGATTTTATTGCAGCAGCCGAATACCTAATCAAAGAAAACTATACATCATCTGATTATTTAGCAATAAAAGGCGGATCTAATGGTGGATTATTAGTTGGTGCAACTATGACACAACGACCAGATTTAATGAAGGTGGCTATTCCACAAGTGGGTGTTTTAGATATGTTACGTTACCATACGTTTACGGCAGGAGCAGGTTGGTCCTTTGATTATGGAACATCCGAACAAAGTAAAGAGATGTTTGATTATATTAAAGGGTATTCGCCAGTGCATAATGTAAAAGCAGGTGTTGAATATCCAGCAACGTTAGTAACCACAGGTGATCATGACGATCGTGTAGTACCAGCGCATAGTTTTAAATTTGCTGCTGAACTGCAAGACAAACAAACAGGAGCGAATCCGACCTTAATTAGAATTGAAGTGAATGCCGGACATGGTGCCGGAAAATCTACTGAAGCTACTATTAACGAGCAAGTAGATATTCAAGCGTTTGCTTTGTATAATATGGGAGTGAAGGAGTTGAAATAAACTTTTTGATATTGTATCTTATAGAAAAAGCCCAAACTTTTGTTTGGGCTTTTTGATTTTGTTATTCAGAACGAAGCTTGCACAGTAAAGAATCTTAAATTTGATAATTGAGATTCCTCCTTTGTCGGAATGACATTATATATTTTAATGGCAATATATTACATGCTCTTAACAAACTCTAAAAACACCTCTTTATGACGCTCCAAATCCATGTTGCCAGATAAGGACGCACGAACAATATAATCTTTGTCGCCTTCCTTGGTAGTGCCCTGGGTGGATGTTGCTGGAATAGTCCAGTAGCAACCCTTTAACTGACCATAGCTCACACAAAACTTGCTTTCTTCAGGGATTTCAGTAATCATCAAGTTGATTAACTTCAAGTTTAAAGCGCGTTTATGGGCTTCTTTTTCTTCAGCTGTATTTCCTTTTGTTGGCAGATCTAATGAAAATACGGATGGTGTAAAACCTTGCTCTGCCAAGTCATCAGATACAAAATTGATTTTCGCTTCTGGTAAAACATCATGGATAAAGTTTACAAAGTGGCGTGTGTTGACATAGGCGTCTGCAATACGCTGATTCATGGATGGTAATTGTTGGGCTAGCAACTTATATTGCAATGCGGTTGCTTCATTGTCACAAAGCATCAAATGCTTCGCTATTTTATCCATTAAGGCGTCCGTTTTGCTATTTCCTACTGCGTATCCCGCAGTACATTTTCCGCCACTAGGAAATTTGGAGCCACTGGCATAAGAAATGGTTCTTACCGTGGATAGAATTTCCCCGTCACCTAAAAAGTGCACATTCGGGCAAAAGGTTTGATCTAAAATAAAAACAGGATCGATTGCTGTTTCACCCGTTGCTGTTTTTCGCACTTTACTTAAAGCAGCCTTTAAATCTTGAAGGTTTGGAACTTCCACTCGTGGGTTTGTTGGAATTTCGGCTATAATGTATGGAACCGCATCTTGTTTGGCAATGCGCTCCAAAACGGTATCAATACTTTGTACCATATCGTTATCACCATCCACTGGTAAATCAACAACGTCAACTTGATCCAAGCAATCTGCCACACGTCTGGCTTGGTCATTGGTTCCGCCATAACAATTTGGTGGTACAATAAATTTAATGGCTTTTCCTTTATGATTTTCTTGGGCGTCGTGAATGAGTCCCATCATAATAGCGTATTGCATAGATAAACCACTAGAAGCCACCAAGGGTTTGCACGTGGTACCTGTAATGTCTTTGATGATTTTTAAAACCTGTTTTTTATGGGGTTCAATTTTATTGGAAGGTGCCTGAAAAGCTGTTTTGTTGACGAGCGCTTTTAAAGCTATAAGCGAATTTTCAGGAGTCATGGCAATGGTTTCACGACGACGTACATGCTGAATATCCGAAATGTATGATGCGTTTTGTTCGCCATTTACGAGTAATATACTGCCTAAATGGTCATGGAGATTCAAGTAAAAATCAATATTCGCATTTAAATCTGTTTGCGCAATGGTGTCTTGATATGCTATGAAAATGGTGCTTCCCTTAAAATCGAGAATCGCCTTTGAATTATCAACATGGATTAATTCGAAATTATAACCATACACCTCTTTAATGGTTTCCGCATCAAAACAGTCTGGTAAATCTCCCGTATAAAGGATTTGTGTTTTTTTATTTTCCATTAGATTGGTTCTTAAAATGGCCAAAACCGGAATGGTTAGCGATGCAAAACTGATGATATGTTTAGCATCAAGCTGGTTTATGTTTGCAATACCCCATTCTAACACGCAGGATAGGGGATGACCCAAGCGGATATAATCATAAGCCGTTGGTAATTTACTTAATGCGGATGTCGTAGCATTATTGGTTTTATATAAGTGTTCAAACGCGTTTAGAAATTCCGTTTTTGCTAACGACTCATCATAAATATCTAGTCGATGGGTGGTTAGATTCAGCCAGTCTGTTGGCATGTTTTCAATAACAGCTTTAATATAATTTAGCATTTTTGGGTCTTGCATGTTTTTACTTTTAAATAGAGCTGCAAGGTACGGAAAATGGAGGTTTTTAAAGAAAGTTATAGTTATAATATATTAGTATTATTAGTACTTTTAAATGGTATTCATCTTTGCAGAATATTTGGTACTTATTCATAGGTATACTCATATTCTATTTGCAATTGATTATCACTGTAGAATTTTTTTGAAATTGGATAATTATCACTGTCTAAAACCCAATCAATTACTACCACATTTGTACCAGATTGATATCCAATTCCAAACTTTCGTAGTGTAGATGCTTCATTATATGTAGCAGCATTTATAGAATTGTTATAAATAATTCGGTTGTTTTTATAATCTCCAAACATGAAATTTTCATTGACTGGAAAATTGTCGGGTGGAAGATTAACATTGTCATAAGAATAATTTGTAACTCCAGATTCTGTTTTTCTTATGACGTTATTATCAGCATCATATATTACTTCTGAAGTTCCATCATCATTTAATTCCTTATGAATTAGTCCCAGGGTATTTATATAAAAAGTTTTATTTAAAAATCCGCTATTATTTTCCTGTCGGCTTGATATTGTATTGTCAGAATTATAAGTAAAATCCGTCGTTATAATATTTGAAGCATTACTAGAGTTTGTGGTTTGTATTATCCGGTTCATATTGTCATAGGAAATAGTTACATTAAAGATTAATGTGCCGTTTGCCGAATAACCTTTCCGGTCTGTCAACATTCCATATTCATATATCCAATCAAAATAAGACGTTAATTCATGATTATTATTGTAAAAAGAATCCGTTTTAGGTCTGTTATTTTCATAATCTCTAATTGAGTAGCGTTCTACTTCATTCGAATTATAAATTTTAAGCTTTAGTTTTGAAATACTTCTTGGGCTTTCTGTTTGAGCTACGTCATCGTCTGAACAGGAATAACTAATTAAAGCTATTAATACAATAAGCAATAAATTCAATTTTGCAGATGGCTTTCTTTTTGGCATAATTTTTTAAGTGATTTTAAGTGTTTTGATTTCGTGATGCTGTTTCAAATTTAGGAAGTAATAGAATTTATAAAATGCAAGAGCTGCCTCACATAAACAGGTTTTCGTAAGTAATCATTTACCTATATTTTATTAAATTGTTTTTAATACTATTATCCTTTAATGACTTTAGTTTTCGATAAATAGTCATGTAAACCATTTTTTACAAATAAATACGAAATTCCATCGAAAGGTATGAATCGACATATAGTTCTATTAATTATATCAGAAGGATTTGGCTTTTCTCCATTCAACTTTACCACTTTAGTTTTAGTTATAAATTTCCCTAATGTTTTTTGAAATTTAATTTCCATAATTGTGTAGTAACTCATGGCTGTTCCAAAAACTGTTATGATAGTCAATAATACAGCTAAAAAGGAGTCTTTAAATGGTGTTATAAATAATCCTAGAATTATAAAGACGATAAGTATAAGAAGATATGTAGCAATAATATCAATTAAATAATTTAGGAACCTAACCCCTGAACCAACAACATTAGAATTAACAATCTGCTTGTTATCTTTTTCTATTTTCGCTTCTCTAATTATTTCATCAAATTCACTAATCTTTAATTTTCGTTTCTCAATTTCAATTTCAGCAGCTTCTAAAGCGATGGGTTTGTATCGGTTTTTTTCAAGTGTAACAATCTTAATTAACTCCTCATCAGTACGTTCATACATGGCTTGTTCAAATTCATTTTCCATATAGATAACTGTATTATTTTGATAAGCATGAAAATACCATAAATAATTTCAAGTAGTTTACGGATACCCATAAATTGTAAGTGCTTTTAGATGAATGTCTGAAAACTTTCGTTGAACCACCCGTTTTGGTTGTAAATTGGGGTTTGTAATAATTTTAAAATAATAATGGCTAGTGCCTTGTTATTGATAGCTTTCCCGTTTTTAGTGGTGTTATTATGCCATTTCCTACAATGGGTTATGGATTTTTTAATTTCTGTTGGTGTAAATCTGGACGTGAAAATATAGATGTTTTCAACGGGTTGCTGCACGAATAGTTTAGAGGAATGAGTAAAAAATTAGTATTAATTGCAATATGTAATAAGCTATTAATACTGGCTTTTGCTAGTGCAAAATAAGGATTAATATATGATGGTACTTATAGAGGTGCTTTAGTGAAAGGTTATTGAGTTTTTACTTGTTTTTTACCACAGTACTTTGTTGCCAGTAGTTTTTATTCCGTTTTATAAATATTCGTAAATTTTATTGCTCCGCCTGGTGGGCCCCAAATAATAATAAAAATAGCTCCATCTCGTTTCGTTACTCCATTCATTATTAGATTTCCTGTATTATTAATTCCAATTTCAAATTTTCGGATTTCATAATCGCCTAAAATATACGGAATTCCGTGTAAGCGAAAGTTTTTGTTTTTCAAGAATAAAAATCCGTTATCCTGAATTTTATACTTTATAATTTTCGAATTGATTTGGTCTTTGTTATCTAAAAACGAAAACCTAATTTTCTTGTCATTTAGAAGTTCTATTTCAAATTTGGAAATTGAGTCTTTTAATTTATCAGATGTTAATTTTCCAGAAAAGGAAAGATGACTATATTTCGGTTTATTTTCAGCAAAATTACTATAGATTCCATTTATTTGGCTAATATTATTTTCCGTTAATTTAACTAAATCATTGGACTCATATTTTGGCAGAGATGCACAATTTGCGAGTAGAAAACAAATTCCAATAAAAGTCAGTTTCTTTATCATTTCGTTTGAATTACGAATTTTTGTTCAAATTACTGGCAACAAAGTGTATATAGTTAATAGCATCTATATTTCCATTATAAGAATACAACCTTTTACACCTGCCATGTTTTTTCAGAAGTGAAAATACCATAAATAGTTACAAGTAGTTTACGGATACCCATGAATTTTAAGTGCTTTTAGATAAATGTCTTAAAATTTCCGCTCAACCATCCGTTTCGGTTGTAAATCAGGATTCATAATAATTTCAAAATCAATAACACCTAGTACCAGTTCTTCTTCAGTAATAACATCTACTTGCCAGGTGCCAGGCTTGACATTGTTTTTATAGGTGTAGCCACGAAAGCCGGCATTTCGGCCACCTGTGATATCAAATCCAATTTTATCAGTTTCTTCCCATTCCTCGCTGTCTGGATTATACCATTTCCAGCGATGAAAGATGGCTTTTTTTATGGCAGTAGGCGCGAATATAGACGTGAAAACAAATACCTTTTCATCGGGTTGCTGAATGAATTGTAATCGGTGATCGCGCCAAAAAATATACCAGTCATCACGTTCGTAAGTAACCAGATAGTTGCCATTTTCTTTTTGAACACTATGAGCAACAATACCTTCATCTAAAGCCAAGGGTACTGGTGGAATTAAATTAAAATAATAAAATAAATTGATGCTTAGATATAAGGTTAAAACAAGCCCGATAACTTTGGTTATACTAATTTCAGCTTTGGTACTCGGACTTTTTACATATACCAAAATAATTAAACCTAAAGTAATAGAGAGGCTTAATAATCCGGAAATTATAAAAATGGTTGTGCTCATTTGCTTGAATACAACGGGAATCATGAACGCAAAAAAGGTAAAGCTTATAAAAAAGTAAATTCCGAATTGTAAGTATTTATTGGAGATTCGCCGTTTTAATACTTCGTTGGCTAGAAGTAGTAAAACAAGGATAACAAAAAATGAAATGGTTTTCGACATGGACACACTTCGGGAAAAATATATGACATACGCGCTGGAAAGTCCACCAAACGAAAATTGTACGGCTAATGGAAAATACTCTTGAAAACGTTCTAAAAAGGTGCCTATCCATTTGCCATCTTCAGCTAAATTAAACAAGTATAACACCGTAGTTAAAAATGTCATATGTAAGGATAGGACCGTTAAATCGTAAACCCGATCTATACGGCCAAGTGTTAAGGTATCGAAAATAAAACCACCAATAAAGAACAGTAACGGCGCATATTTTTCATGTCTCCGAATAAAATTCCTAAAGGCACTATTTCTGAATTTAACGTAAGTTCTTTTAAAACGCATAGCGAGAGATTGTGGGTTAAATTAAAAAACAGTTGGCACTTTACGGTAGTCAGGATGCGTTTTTTATTGGAATGGGTTAAACTTATATACCACAAACTTGCCTTGATCTGAATTTATAACCCGATTATTTTTGGCGCCCTACAAAATGCTCCATGGTTTTATAAATACCCAATACCTTGCCCGTAAACCAGTCGAATACATTTACAGACATAACGGCTTGACCAAATCTAGTTACTCGGTAAATATAGCCTGGAATGGTTACCATTCTTTTATTTGTTTCTATGGCTTTGATAATGGTTAGGGATGCCGCTTCTGGTTCTAATATGGGAATTTTAGATTTCACACCGTCAAACATTCCTGTATTTATATAATAAGGCATGATGGTGGTAACATGTATGTTTTTTTTGAGTTGTTTCATTTCCAAACGCAAACTATCAGACCAACCAATAAGGGCCCATTTGCTTGATGCGTAAACTGACATTTTAGGATTGGAGATTAAACCACCAGAAGAGGCAATATTACATATATGTCCAGAATTCTGTTGAAGCATATCGTCTAGAAATATGTTAGAAATATGCATAGGCGCTAGGCTGTTAATTTTCATGGTGTTTTCTATATCGGCTTCTGTATGTTCATGGAAAAACTTACCGACAATAATTCCCGCATTATTGATAAGCACATCTACGATGCCAATTTCTTGCTTGACGTTTTTAGCGGTTTCTTGAACCTGTTGCATGTTAGAAATATCTAATGTATAGCTAAAAAGCGCCGGATTGTTTTGCAACTCGCTGGTTGTTAAATCTATATTTTCCTGACTAATGTCCCAAATAACCACACGAGCTTGGCGTTCTAACATGAGGCGTGTCATGATTTTTCCAATTCCAGATGCCCCACCAGTGATTAATACTGTTTTTCCTTTTAAATTTTTCATGTGTTTTTAAGCCTTGTTTGGTTTGTTGATTAAGAACAACCTATTCCCAAATATAGAAAACTATTGGTTTAAAAATAGCGCGAATGGGATATTTGAAATTAAGTTTATCTAAATGATTAGATGCTGTTATTTTACATAGTTTTTAGTCCAATTGGCGCCTTCATCAAAAAGGTTATAACCATTTTCGGAATCGGAGGACAAATAGCTGCCGGTCCATTGGCCATTTAAGGTAAACAGGTTGAAATTAGATTCAGCACGCACAAAAAATCCCATCCAAGTACCATCATTGTTATAATACAAATACACATCGGTATTCGCATAAATGAGAAACCCAATAATTTCAGCCGATTGATTGAACATATAATAACCCTCCCAATTCCCGTAATTTGGGTTGAGTTGGAAATTATATTTAGGATTAATTTTTGAGTTGAATGCCGGGTTTAAATCGGAATTATATTTCGGGTTAATGCTAGACGTGTATTTGGGATTTATATTGGCTGTATACTTCGGATTGATATTGGAATTATACTTCGGGTTTATTTGTGAGTTAAATACCGGATTTATGTTGGAATTAAACTTGGGATTTAAACTGGAATTAAATTTCGGATTTTGATTGGAAGGTATCATTTGAGCAAAAAGTGGAAGTATAGCGAGGTATAAAAAGAAAGTTACTAAATGCGTTTTCATGATTTGTGAGCTTAAAAGCAAATCAAAGATACTTAAATTATTGCGCTTAACATTTGGGATAAATAAGCTTAAATGGGAGGGGCGTTATTGCAAACTAATTGAAATGCCTAAAAACAAAAAAGACCTACTGAAAACAGTAAGTCTTTAAGTGAGCCCGACAGGATTCGAACCTGTGACCGCCTCCTTAGAAGGGAGGTGCTCTATCCAGCTGAGCTACGAGCCCGTAACTCTAAAAAAATTGTCGGGGTGGCAGGATTCGAACCTGCGACCTCCGCGTCCCAAACGCGGCGCGATAACCGGGCTACGCTACACCCCGATACTTTTTTTCAAAAATGCAGTTTAACTCGAAAATTTCGAGTGTCTGCAACATGAAAAAACGGTTATCTAAAAAAATGCGGAGAGACAGGGATTCGAACCCTGGCGACACTTACGCGTCGACAGATTAGCAATCTGCTCCATTACCACTCTGGCACCTCTCCATTAAATATAAAAGAACATTCTTTTAATGCGGATGCAAATGTAACCATCCATTATAAAGAACGCAACTATTTTTGAAACTTTTTACGCGAAAAAATGCAATTTTTATTTACCGATTAAAATTTCAACAATTAACAACCTATTAGTGAACTGATAAGAAGTTTTTTGCACGTTGGTAGGAAATGCTTTTAAAATCGTCTATCACGAGATTTGCTGTCTCATAATTCTGGTTTTTGGAGTGTAAGCTTTTATATCCAACACAAAAAATACCCGCAGCATTAGCTGCTTTAATACCATTTGTTGAATCTTCAATCACCAAACACTGTTCTTTTTTAAACCCGGAGCTTTCCGCAGCTTTTAAAAAGATTTCGGGGTGTGGCTTGGATGCTTTTAAATCGGCACCACTTAATTTGGCTTTAAAGTAGGGGTCCAATTCAAATCGGTTGAAAACACTTTCAATAGTTTGCATAGATGCGGATGAAGCCAGCACCAACGTTACATTGTTTTGATGGTAGTCCTGAATTAATTCTAATACGCCGTCAATAAGCTGTAAACTGCTGTCCGACACAAATAAATCTTTGAAAATATGGCGTTTAATTTGCACTAATTCCTCGGGTGCATTTGCTAACTTAAAATGATTACAAAGCTGTCGGCAAACATTAATGGTTGATTGCCCCGTGAACGATTGATATTGCTGCTCTGTTACATCTAACTTCAGTGAGTTAAACATCCCATAATAGGCTTTGTGGTGCAGCGGTTCCGTATCTACAATTACACCATCCATATCAAATAATACTGCTTTTAACATGTTTCTCTTATTTATGTTTAAGCGATTAAGCTTTTAAATATTCTACTTTTTTACAAATTATTCCCATACGTTCCTCATGCATGTTTGTCGCAAAAAATAGGTAAATATCACCACCATCGGCTATTTTTAATTTCTTTCGGATGGTTGCCACAGCATCTGGAAAGTTACGCGTTGTAATATTGGCTTGTGTTATCCCTAGTTTTTTAACCGCTTTTTTATTGTAAGGCACGATTTCTAAAATTTGAAAAGAACGTCCAGGAAAATCAACCAAATCATTACTAGTGTACAAATGGGTGTGCTGATGTAACTTATCAAGTTGTAATTGATGGGAAATACTATTAAAAGCACCCGATTTTAAAATAGCAGCATTGGGCTCATACAAATACTGTTTTGGTAAACTGTAGGTTGTCTGTGCTAATGTTTCTTGATTTAGTTGAAAATTGAAGGTTTGATTCTGGTGTTTATTGATATTGATGGTTTTAATAGCAGTGGCACCTTCATAACCATTTTCCAGAATCCAAAGTAATTCTTTAACTTCATTATTCAAGGCAACCACATGAATTTCTTTAACCGCCTGTAACTCTTGAATACCAGATGAAATATCTAATAAAGGCGCCGTTTTAATTAATAGGTTATTGGTGTGCTTGAATACATCATCCAAATGATCTGGAACACTGGGCAAACAATCTTTTAAGAAAAAAACTTTACCCTTACTATCATGACGTCTGGAAGGATCTATATAAATCCAATCGAAGCGCGTTTTTTGACTTTTTAAATACGCAATACCATCTTCTGAAATTGTTTGAATATTGGTGACTTGTAACTGTTTAAAATTATAAGTAACGATTTCAGATAAGTTGTTATTTATTTCGCAATGAATAACCTGTTGCATTGTTTTTGCGAAATAAAAACAATCTACACCAAAACCACCAGTTATATCCAATAGGTTTTCTCCTGAAACTAGAGAGGCTTTGTATTGCGCCGTAGTTTCCGAAGAGGTTTGCTCAATATTCAATTTATTTGGATAATAAATGAATGGTGTTTTAAACCAGGTTGGGAGTTTGGTTTTACTGCGTTTTTTGGCTTCAATTTGCGCTACTAATTCCTTAATTGTAGCAGACGAATGAGGTGCTTTTCCAAACAGTAGTTTGGTACTATCGGATTCTAAATGGGCGTCTATAAATTCCTGATTTTCGGTATTTAAAATGGCGACATTCAAAACGGCTTAAAGATTCTTTGTTAAACTCTGAACAATTTTATTATCGGCTAAAAACTCCTTTAAAATAACCTTTAAAGCGGTGTAAGCAGGAATAGCGATAATCATACCTACAATTCCAAAAAGGAGTCCAGCAATAACAATAACCAGGAATATTTCAAGTGGATGCGATTTTACACTTCTTGAGAAAATAACCGGTTGACTAATAAAATTATCAATTAATTGGCCAATGGCAATAACAATTAAAACATAGAGTGTTTCTGGTAAAATAACATCGCTAAAACTACTACCTAAATTACTAGTCATAGTCAGTAATACCATAATACAACCACCAATTACGGGTCCTAAATACGGGATTAAATTAATTAAGGCACATAAGAAGGCTATTACAACAGCATTTTCAACACCCACAATTAACAAACCAATGGTGTAAATAACAAAAATGACTGAAATTTGAAATACAAGTCCCACGAAATAACGCGAGAGTAAGTCTTTAATTTTTTCGATTGAATTTTTTACGCGACTTACTTTACTATCTGGAACGAGTGCAAGTAGGCTGTTTTCAAAAAGTTTACTATCCTTTAAAAAGAAAAATGATATAAATAATACGGAGAATAATCCAATACTAAAACTTCCCAAACCGCTTACCACGGAGTTTAAAAATTCCGGGATAACGGTAAAATTTAAGTTTGAAAACAATTCGGAATTTTCAAGTGAGTCTCCCGTATTTATTTTATCCAAATTAAAATGGGAAGCCGTTTCATTATAGATATTATTAATATTTACCTGTAATTTTTCAATATCTAAAAGTGATAAATTATGACCTTGTTCAACAATTAAAGGAATGAAAAGACCTACTAAACCCAGTATCAATCCTAAAAGCATTATCATAGTTGTTATAACTGCTAATAGGTTATTGAATTTTAAACGACGTCTTAAAAAAGCTACAATAGGTCTTCCTGTTAAGGATATAACGGCAGAAATGGCAATGTAAACGATGACAGATTGTATTTTATAAAGAAAAAACAAAAGAATAGCTACACCTAATAGATAGCCAATTGCTCTTAAAATACCGTTTGAAACTTGTTTAGAATTCATGCGTCAAATATACTGATTGAAACTGAAATGGTTACCAATTAATTTTCCTTAAGTTGTTTGGTTATTTCGTATAGGCAAATGCTTGTAGCTTGAACCACATTCATACTGCTATTTTGCCCAAACATATTTATGTGAACAACCGAATCTGCTAATGCTAAAACAGCTTCCGAAATCCCAAAATTTTCTGCACCAACTATTAAAGCAATAGGTTCTGTGGTCTCAAATGTTATTTGATTAATGGCTTGGCTGTCTTCGGTAATTTCTAAAGCGACTATACGATATCCACCTGATTTTAAGCGTAAAATGGATTCTAACGTATCCGTATTCATTTCAAACGGCACATATTTTTCTGTAGCGCGTGAGGTTTTAGCTGATTTTCTTCCAAACTCGATATCTTTTCCGCAGAAAATTAATTTTTCAACTCCAAAGGCGTCGGCCGTTCTAAATAAACTCCCAATGTTTGGCGCATTGGTAATTCCATCGCAAATTACGGTAATGGGGAAGGTGTGTGGTGAAAATTTAGAGGTGTAATGTGTGAGTTGCATAATTCTATTTACTTTAATGCTCAAACGCATATTTAATAATATTGGCACCCATTTTTAATGCTTTTTCTCGAACTTCTGGTGGATCATTATGCACAACTTCATCTTCCCAGCCATTACCTAAATCACTTTCATAGGTAAACAGAACTACTAATCGGTTTTCATGGAAAATGCCAAAAGCTTGTGGTCGGTTTCCATCATGTTCATGGATTTTTGGTAAACCTTCAGGTAAACTATAGGCTGTATTAAAAATAGCGTGATTTGCTGGTATTTCTATCATTTCTGCATTGGGAAACACCGTTTTTAAAGCTTCTGTAACATAGGGTTTCATGCCGTAGTTATCATCTATATGTAGAAATCCTCCCGAAAGCAGGTAGTTTCTTAAGTTTTCAGCATCTTCATCACTAAAATAAACGTTACCATGACCC
Source organism: Bizionia sp. (assembly GCF_048259285.1). Lineage (NCBI taxonomy): Bacteria > Pseudomonadati > Bacteroidota > Flavobacteriia > Flavobacteriales > Flavobacteriaceae > Bizionia > Bizionia sp. The sequence goes on from NZ_JBLXHU010000001.1 coordinate 50,840, forward strand.
GTCATGTGGATAAAGGCATATTGAAAAATATCCATGCTACCAGCCTCTACAGTTTCTGGTTTCTCATTGATTTTGGTGCTGATATTCGTATTACAAAACGCAATAAGATTTGGAAGTGCTGTTGGATTACTATACCAATCACCCCCACCTTTGTATTTTAAAACGGCAATTTCTTGGGCAGATATACTACACGTAATAATTAATAAAAGAATCGTGATGCGTTGCTTCATAGTTACTCATTTACAAATGCCACACTGTGACATGCAACAATTGCTGCGGTTTCGGTACGTAATCTGGTTTCACCCAAAGTTACAGGAATAAACTTGTTTTTAATGGCTGTTTCAATTTCTTTAACACTAAAATCGCCTTCTGGTCCAATTAAAATGGTAATTGCCATTTCGGGTTTAATTACTTGCTTTAAAGATTTCCTATCCAGTTCCTCACAATGCGCAATAAAAGTTTGTCCTTCAAAAGATTGCTTTATAAAATCTGAAAACGGAATGGCCTCATTTAACGTCGGTAAATAGCAATTTAAGGATTGCTTCATAGCTGATTGAACTATTTTTTCAAAGCGATCTAATTTAATCACCTGACGCTCACTATGGTCGCAAATAATAGGCGTAATGGTAGTGATGCCTATTTCAGTTGCCTTTTCTAAAAACCATTCAAACCGATCGTTCATTTTGGTAGGCGCAACCGCTAAATGTAATTGGTAACTTAAGGGTTTCTGTACTGTTTTAGCTATAATTTTAGCTTCACATTTTTTTATGGCATCTGTTGTAATTTCAGCTGAAAACAACCAACCTTTTCCATTGGTAATTTGAAGGATGTCTCCCACATTTTTCCGAAGTACTTTTATAATATGACGACTTTCGTCTTTGTCAAACGTAAAGTTCTCGGTAGTTTCGGAAATATGTGGATTGTAAAACAGCTGCATGATTATTTTTTTTCGACTATTTTTAGCACTTTAATTTCCTTGATTTCTTTTGGCTGGTAGGAATTCAACACCAAATAATACCAGGATTTATCTTTGAGTTCAAATGAAAACAAATCGCGTTTGCTAATAGGAACATTAATAATGACGCGTTCTAATTCCGGATGCATTTTACCAGGAGCAAACCAGCCTGTATCACCATTTCTATTCGCATTTCTATCCATAGAATATTGTTGCGCCAATTTACTAAATGGCACACCATCTTTGTATTTTTTGGAAATGGTTTTAATTAGGCTTTCTGCCGCTTCGGCATCTATTTTGTTGCCATCAATAAAAATATAATTCGCGCGATAATGCGTGGTTGTAAAACGATCTACAACTTTATAACGGGTTCGTTCCATTTGACCATCAACTGTGGCTTGGCCCGAGCTAAATAGGTTTCGCGCTAATTCGGTTTTATGGTTCTCCTCATTAAAAACAATAAATGTGTTGCTTTTGCTTGGGTTAGAATCTAAAAACAATTGGGCTTCGTCGGCATTGGTAATTGTTTCAAAAGTAGGTGTTACGGCTTCCTGTGCATGTAGGACTGCACAGAAACCAATTAAAAAAATTAGTAGTGTTTTCATAATTTGGGATTGTTTAGTAAACAAAAAAACAAAAAATAAGGCTTCAATGAACGAATTGCCAAAACATTATTAACAGATGTTTTAACAATTGGCTATTAAATTTTCAATCTAGAAGAGGCTGTTACGTCTTGCTCACTAAAATAACCTTCCAAATACTTTAAATATCCAACAATAGCAATCATGGCAGCATTATCTGTGGTGTATTCAAATTTTGGCACATAGGTGGTCCATCCAAATTTTTGTTCGCCATCTTTTAAAGCTTGACGAATTCCTGAATTAGCGGAAACACCGCCACCAATAGCAATATGTTTAATACCTGTTTGCTTGGTGGCTAATTTAAGCTTATCTATTAAAATACCGATAATAGTATATTGGATAGAGGCGCAGATATCATTCAGATTTTCTTTAACAAAATTGGGGTTTGCTTTGGTTTCTCGCTGAACGAAATATAGAATTCCCGTTTTTAATCCCGAAAAACTAAAGTTTAAACCGTCCACGTTTGGTTTGGTAAATTTAAACGCCTTCGGGTTTCCTAATTTAGCCCGTTTATCAATTTCTGGACCTGCGGGATACCCAAGGCCGAGAATTTTTCCGCTCTTATCAAAGGCTTCACCAACAGCATCATCAATTGTTTCACCTATTACTTTTAAATCAAAATAGCTGGAAACTTTAACTATTTGAGTGTGGCCACCTGATATAGTCATTGCCAAAAAAGGGAAGGGTGGCTTTGAATAATCGGCTTCTTCAATAAAATGCGCCAAAATATGTGCTTGCATATGGTTAACGTCAATTAATGGAATATCCAGACCAAAAGCCAAAGACTTGGCAAAGGAGGTGCCTACTAATAAAGAGCCCATTAATCCAGGCCCTCTAGTAAAGGCCACGGCATGTAACTCATTTTTAGTAATGCCTGCTTTTTTAAGTGCTTGAGCAACCACGGGAACAATGTTTTTTTGATGTGCTCTAGAAGCCAATTCAGGAACCACACCACCATATTCTTCATGTATTTTTTGACTTGCTACAACATTACTCAAAACACGACCGTTTAACAGTACGGAAGCCGCAGTATCATCGCAGGATGACTCAATTCCTAATATGTAAATATTTTCTGTAGCCATTTCTAATAATTGGGCATAATAATTGTTAATTTTGATGTCAAAGTTATAACTTTATAAACGTATCAAAAAATTTTTCAAAATACTCGGACGATTAGTAGCAACCTTATTGCTACTATTTATTATTTTGGTACTGCTATTGTCCATTCCTGCCGTTCAAACTGGCATTGCCAAGCATGTTACGAACAGAATAAATTCAGATTTCAAAACCAATATAAATATTGAACGCATCGGTTTGCAAATCACTGGTGATGTGGAACTGAAAGGCGTGCTAATTCGCGATTTTAAAAAAGACACCCTAATTAGCGCCACCAATTTAAATACCTCTATTTTAAGTTTTAAAAATTTATACAACGGTAAATTGGTTTTTGGTGATATAGATTTGGAAGGTGTTATTTTTAATTTGGTGACCTACAAGGGTGAAACCGATACCAATTTAGATGTGTTTGTGGCACGTTTTGATGAAGATAACCAGGAGGTTAGCGAAAGTACATTTTTAATGTCCTCGAGTGATGTTACCATTAGAGATGGTATTTTTAGAATGACGAATGAAAATAATGAAACGCCTAAAATTCTTGAATTTACTAACGTTTTTACCAATGCAACTAATTTATTAATTAATGGTCCAAGTGTTAGTATGCGGATTAATACTTTGGCATTTGATGATAGTCGTGGTCTTAAAATGAAAAATTTAGTCACCAATTTTTCGTATACCAAAGAACAAATACGTTTAGATAATTTAGATATTAAAACGGAGAATTCTATTTTAAAAGGCGATGTGAAATTTTCGTACAATAGAGAAGATTTACAGTTTTTTACAGATAAAGTTCAAGTGAAGGCCAATTTTACAGAAGCGGATATTGCCTTAAATGAGTTAAATACTTTTTATGATGAGTTTGGTATTAACCAACATGCCACTTTTACGACAAACGTTACGGGAACACTAAATGATTTAAAACTAAATAACTTAAAATTGAACACGAGTAGTAATAGTCGTGTTTATGGTGATTTATATTTTAAGAATCTGTTTAATAAAGAAACGGATAACTTTTATATGAATGGAAAATTTACCAATCTATCATCCAATTACAAAGATTTAAAGGCGCTTTTGCCAAATGTTTTAGGGAATTCTATTCCTTCAGCTTTTGATAGGTTAGGCCGTTTTACTATTGTTGGGCAATCTGAAATTACTACATCTGAAATAAAGGCGAATCTTCAAATTCAAACGGATTTGGGCTTTATAGATTCTAATTTAGAAATGAAAACCTTTAATGATGTGGACAATGCCACGTATAAAGGGAAAATAGTGTTTAAAGATTTTGAAATTGGGGAATTCATGGAAAACCCGAATTGGGGAAAAACCTCATTAAACCTGAATGTAAATGGTAAAGGTTTTACTTTAGAAGGCTTAGACACCAAACTTTTGGGTGATGTGTATGCGGTTGTATATAACGGTTATGAATATAACAACTTGGAAGTATCAGGTGTGCTAGGAAATAATATTTATGATGGAAAACTCATTTCCAATGATGAAAATTTAAAACTAACATTTAATGGGTTAGCCGATTTTTCAAAGGAAATAAGTGAGTTTGATTTTGAAGCAGATGTAAACTATGCCAACCTAAAAGCCATGAATTTTGTGAAAAATGATAGCCTATCAACGTTTAAAGGTGTGGTGGTTATGAAGGCTTCAGGTACAACTGTAAATAATGCCGTAGGTAACATTCAATTTAGGAATACATCGTATATCAATGAGCATGATTCTTATTTCTTTGAAGATTTTCAAATAACATCAACCTTCCAAGAAGAGGTGCATTATATTAATGTAAATTCTCCAGATATTATTACGGGACAGTTAAGTGGTGTTTTCCTATTTGAAGATATTGGAAAGCTTTTTGAAAATGCCGTAGGAAGCATTTACGCGAACTATAAACCGCATAAAGTAGTAGAAAATCAATACATTGATTTTAATTTTAATATCTATAATAAAATAGTTGAAGTATTTGTTCCCGATATCGAGCTAGGATCCAACACCTACATTCGTGGCCATGTGGAAAGTCAAGAGGATGAATTTAAATTAACCTTTAAATCACCTAAAATTAAGCTGTTTGATTATTTTGCAGATCAAATTTCTTTACAAGTAGATAATAAAAACCCACTTTTTAATACCTATGTAGAAGTAGATAGTATCAATACCAATTTTTATAATATTTCTAAATTCAACTTAATTAACGTAACCCTAAAGGACACATTGTTTATTAGGTCGGAATTTAATGGCGGTAAAAACAATAACGATATCTATAATTTAAGTTTTTACCACACCATTAATAAAGAAAATAAATCCGTTGTTGGTTTTAGTAAATCAGATATCACTTTTAAGGGGAATAAATGGATTTTAAATGAAAATAGAAACCGGAATAACCGGCTCGTTTTTGACAATAACTTTAAAAACGTAAAAATAGATTCATTTTTAATGAGGCATAATAGTGAGCAGATAAAGCTTTTTGGAGAATTACGAGACTCTACCTATAAGGATATTAAACTAAATTTTAAGGATGTTGATTTGGCTAAAATAACACCATCCATAGATAGTTTGGATTTACGCGGAAACGTAAATGGTAAGTTGGATGTTTTTCAGCAAAACGGACTCTACCTACCAGACGCCAATATTACCGTGGATGATTTGGAAATTAATAAGCTTGTCCTAGGTTCTTTTGATGCGCAGATTCGCGGTAATGAATCGCTTACAAACTATTCAGTATATGCCAAAATTAAGGATGATGCCAATGAATCCTTTTCAGCTATTGGTATTATTGATGTGGCATCAAATGTTTCAACCATAGATGTCGATTTAAACTTTAATAATTTCAACCTATCACCATTAAACCCATTCTTGTCTGGTATTTTAACAAATATTAGAGGAGACGTTACGGGTGTTGCAAGAGTAGAAGGAAGTTTGAAAAAACCGCAATTAAATGGCGATTTGGTATTAAACAACTCCGGGTTAACGGTTCCGTATTTAAATGTGGATTTTGAATTTGCTAATAAATCATCGGTAACGCTAGATAATCAAAGTTTTGTGTTTAATAATATCCGAATAACAGATACTAAATATAACTCCAAAGGCATTTTAGATGGTTCCATTAATCATGTTAATTTTGGCGATTGGAGTTTGGATTTAGATGTTAATACACAACGCTTATTGGTTTTAGATACCCAAGAAGAAACTGAAGATGCACCGTATTACGGAACAGGATTTATTGGTGGTATTGCCAGCATAAAAGGACCAGCTAATAATTTGGTGATTAGCGTTATTGGTGAAACCAAGCCAGGAACAACTTTTGTTATTCCTTTAACGGACTCTGCCACTTTTGGTGATAATTCCTTTATTCACTTTTTAACACCTGAAGAAAAACTTGCCAAGTCATTGGGTCAGGAGGTGCGAACACAGAATATTTCGGGATTAGAATTAGATTTTGAATTGGATATAACGCAAGATGCCGAAATAGAAATAGTAATTGATAAAGTGTCTGGAAGTACCATAAAAGGAAGTGGTGTTGGTGGCTTGCTAATTGATATTAACACCAATGGTAAATTTAATATTTATGGTGATTTTTCGGTTTTTGATGGTGTTTATAACTTTATGTATGGTGGCATTGTTCAAAAGAAATTTATTGTAGAACCCGGTGGAACTTTGGCTTGGGAAGGCGATCCATTTTCAGCGCAAATTGAAATAAGCGCTATTTATAAAACGCAAGCAAATCCATCACCTTTGCTGGATAACCCTATTAATAGGAGTATACCTGTTCACGTGTTAACCATGTTAAGTGGACCTTTAGAAAAGCCCGACATTGAATTTGAATTCGAATTTCCAAACGTGAGTTCTACGGTGAAATCCGAATTAAATTACCGACTCGATTCCAAAGAAGACCGAGATAATCAAGCGCTCTATTTATTAGCAACCGGCGCCTTCTCAAACCGATTAAACGATATAAATATAACCGGAACTATTACCGAACGTTTAAATGGTATTATTAACGGTTTCTTTTCAACTAGTGATAATAAAGTGAACATAGGTTTAAATTACGAAGCTGGCGAAAATACACCCGACTATCAAACCGATGATCGTTTAGGGGTGACCCTTCAAACCAATATAAGCGACCGCATTTTAATTAATGGTAAAGTTGGTGTGCCTGTTGGAGGTGTAAGTGAAACGGTTATTGCTGGAGATGTTCAAATTGACTTTTTATTAAATGACGAAGGAACCCTAACAGCTAAAGTTTTCAATCGTGAAAATAGTATCCGGAATTTTGGTGAAGAAATTGGCTATACACAAGGTGTTGGTATAGCATGGAATGTGGATTTTGACACGTTTAGAGAGCTAATTCAAATTATTTTTAAAGGCAAACACGAATACGAAGAAGAAAAAGCCAAAGAAGCAGAGCAAGCTGAAGAAAATAATAAAAACCTACCGGGTTACATCGGCTTTAAGGATGAGGAAGAAAAGAATTAAAAACAGTGACAAATAGCATGTTATTTATAGTTTTTCTTTAGTAGATTTACATAATCAAGTATAAAATCATGTCAAAAAATATTAAAAAAATAGGTGTTTTAACCTCTGGTGGTGATTCGCCAGGCATGAATGCCGCCATTCGTTCCGTTGTTAGAACCTGTGCATACCATGAAATAGAATGTATTGGTATTTATCGCGGTTTCGAAGGATTGATTGAAGGCGATTTTAAATCCCTTTCAGCACGTAGTGTAAACCACATTATCAATAAAGGAGGCACCATGCTAAAGTCGGCTAGATCTAAAGAATTTAGAACAGATGCAGGTCAGCAGAAAGCGCATGACAACCTTGTTAATGCAGGTATAGATGCTTTAGTTATTATTGGAGGTGATGGTAGTTTTACGGGAGGTTTAGTTTTTAATAAAGCCTTTAATTTCCCTATTATTGGTATCCCAGGAACTATAGATAATGATATTTTTGGCACCAACTTTACGTTGGGTTTTGATACCGCTTTAAATACGGTTGTTGAGGTAATTGATAAAATACGAGACACAGCAAGTTCACACAAACGATTGTTTTTTGTGGAGGTTATGGGTCGCGATGTTGGTCACATTGCCTTAAATGCAGGTGTTGGAGCAGGAGCTGAAGAAATATTAATCCCTGAAGAAGATTTAGGGTTGGATAGACTTTTAGAATCCTTAAGACGCAGTAAAAAGTCTGGTAAATCATCTAGTATTGTTGTGGTAGCGGAAGGCGATAAGATTGGAAAAAATGTTTTTGAATTGAAAGATTACGTTGAAGAAAACATGGAAGAATACGAAGTGCGTGTTTCGGTATTAGGGCATATGCAACGTGGTGGATCACCATCCTGTTTTGATCGTGTTTTAGCCAGTAGAATGGGAGTGAAGGCAGTGGAAACCTTATTAGAAGGGAAAACAAATTTTATGGTTGGTATTTTAGATAATAAAATTACATTAACACCATTAGAAAAAGCCGTTAAAGGCAAAACAGAAATAAATAAAGAATTATTACGCGTGTCCGATATTATGACCACGTAACAATAATAGTAATAAAAAATAGCAAAATTATGGCAAAATTAAAATTAGGAATAAACGGATTTGGACGTGTTGGTCGTATTGTATTTAGAGCAACAATGGAAAGGCCAGATGTTGAGGTAGTAGCAATTAATGATTTGCTTGATGTTAACCATTTAGCCTATTTATTAAAGTATGATTCCGTTCATGGTCGTTTTAATGGAACGGTTGAAGTGGAAAATGGCCATTTAGTTGTTAATGGAAAAACGGTGCGTGTAACAGCAGAGCGTGACCCGAAAAATTTAAAATGGGATGCCGTAGAAGCAGCTGTTATTGCTGATTGTACTGGGATTTTTAAAACTATTGAGTCGGCTCAAGCTCATATTGATGCGGGCGCCAAAAAAGTGGTAATCTCTGCACCAAGTAAAGATGCACCTATGTTTGTAATGGGTGTTAACCATTTAGATGCTAAAGCAACGGACACCATAGTTTCAAATGCCTCTTGTACAACAAATTGTTTGGCACCAATGGCTAAAATTATGAATGATAATTTTGGTATTGAAGAGGGTTTAATGACAACGGTTCATGCTACAACGTCCTCGCAACATACCGTAGATAGTCCAAGCTCCAAAAATTACCGTTTAGGGCGTTCTGCTTTAAATAATATTATCCCAACAACCACTGGAGCCGCTAAAGCCGTTGGTAAAGTTATTCCAGAATTAGATGGGAAATTAACAGGTATGGCATTTCGTGTGCCTACAGCTAATGTATCTGTTGTTGATTTAACAGTGAGAACAAAAAAAGAAACCTCTTTAGAAGCCATTAAAAAAGTATTTAAGGAAGCTGCTGAAGGTTCTTTAAAAGGAATTGTAGGTTATACCGAAGATGCTGTGGTTTCACAAGATTTTGTTAGTGAAGATCGCACCTGTGTTTTTGATGCCGATTCAGCTATTGAATTGAATTCTCGATTCTTCAAATTAGTAGCTTGGTATGATAATGAGTATGCTTATTCTTATAAATTAGTAGAATTAGCCGAGCATATTAACAGTTTATAAATATAATACTACATTTGAATTCGCAGTTTTATAATTTTAAATTGTAGACTGCGAATTTTTTATTTTTAGAAATATGATAGTAATTGTTGATAGTGGTTCTACAAAATGTGATTGGCTTTCCGTTGATAAAAATGGCAATCATTTATTAGAAAAAATAAAAACCAAAGGTTTAAACCCAGCCATTTTACAAGCGGAAGAACTTTATAAAATAATCAATGAGCAACCAGATTTAAATAAACATAAATTAAATGTTTCTCATGTCTATTTTTATGGAGCCGGTTGCGGAACTGAAAAGCCACGATTACTTTTAAAACAGGTTTTGGCATCTATCTTTACAAATGCTTTAATCGAAGTGAAGGAAGATACCTATGCAGCCATTCGAGCCACCGTTAATAAACCAAATGAGGCAGCTGTAGTTTGTATTTTAGGAACAGGTTCTAACTGTAGTTATTTTGATGGAAGCCATGTGCATCAACGCGTTAACTCGTTGGGATATTCGCTAATGGATGATGCTTCTGGGAATTACTATGGCAAACAGTTAATTCGGGATTATTATTTTTATCATATGCCAGAAACCCTCCGGACTGCTTTTGCCGAGACCTATAATATGGATACAGATTTTATTAAATACAACCTATATAAGCAACCCAATCCGAATGCCTATTTAGCCAGTTTTGCTGAATTTATGTTTTTACATAAGGAAAACGTGTATATTAAAAATTTGATAAAAAAAGGTTTGCGACTTTTCTCTGAAAATATGATTCTTCAGTTTAAAGAAGAAATTAAAACCGTTCCTGTTCATTTTGCCGGTTCTATCTCGTATTTTTCAAAAGATGAAATTTTAGAAATAGCCGAAGAATATCATTACAAAGTGGGCAATATAGTAAAACGACCAATTGATGGTTTGGTTAATTATCACACCAATAAAAACGAATAATGGAAATAGCAATTATAGCACACGATGGAAAAAAGGCGGAAATGGTTCAGTTTTTAAATGAACATAAGGCGTTTTTTCATCAAGATCACATCACTTTAGTGTCTACAGGAACAACCGGAAATAAGGTGGAAAGCGCAGGATTTAAAGTGAAAAAGTTACTATCTGGACCTTTAGGCGGTGATGCCCAAATAGCGGGACGAGTAGCCGAAGGATTGTGTAAAATGGTACTTTTTTTCAGAGATCCATTAGCAAAACACCCACATGAACCTGATGTGTTAATGCTGATGCGTTTGTGCGATGTGCATGATGTGCCATTGGCAACCAATCCGGCAACTGCCTTGCTTTTAATTAAAGGCTTGTAAATTACTTTTTTAAAATCAGCATTCGTTTTCAGTAAACTTACTTGGTATAAACTTGATTTTCTTGTTCTGCCACACGAATAAATGTTGTTCGTTTGGTAAGCTCTTTTAGGCGTTGTGCGCCAACATAGGTGCACGTACTTCGTAAGCCACCTAAAATATCAAATACCGTTGTTTCTACCGAGCCTCTATACGGAACTTCAACCGTTTTACCTTCGCTAGCACGGTATTCAGCAACACCACCAACGTGTTTATCCATAGCGGTTTCAGAACTCATACCATAAAATAGTTTATAGTTTTCGCCATCACGTTCTATTAACTCACCACCACTTTCATCATGCCCAGCTAACATGCCTCCAAGCATAACAAAATCAGCACCAGCACCAAAAGCTTTGGCAACATCACCCGGTGTCGTACAACCACCATCACTTATTATTTGTCCACCAAGTCCGTGGGCAGCATCCGCACATTCTATGATAGCGGATAACTGTGGATAGCCAACGCCCGTTTTAACGCGTGTGGTACAAACAGATCCTGGACCAATTCCAACCTTAATAATATCGGCTCCAGACAATAATAATTCTTCTACCATTTCACCAGTAACCACATTTCCGGCTATAATAACTTTGTCAGGGTGTGCTTTTCGCGTTTTTCTAACAAAATTGGTAAAATGTTCCGAATAACCATTGGCAACATCAATACATATGAAATTGAGTTGTGGACAAGCATTTAGGATGTCTTTTAACTTTTTAGAGTCTTCACCTCCCGTTCCTGTACTAACCGCAATATAATTTTCAATTCCTTTTGGCGCCGTATTTATAAAGTTTTTCCATTCTTCTACCGAATAATGTTTATGGATGGTAGTAAATAGTGATTGTTTAAATAATGCTTTGGCCATGTCAAAGGTTCCAACAGTGTCCATATTGGCAGCCATAATGGGAATCCCTGTCCATGTTTTCTTGCTGTGTAAAAAGGTGAATTCACGCACTAAACTCACGTCCTTTCTGCTTTTTAAGGTCGATCGTTTTGGACGAATCATCACGTCTTTAAAACCTAATTTTATATCGTGTTCTATACGCATATTAATTTGTAATAAGGATTATTCAAATATACATGTTCCAAATTAGTAAAACTTCATGTGGCCGAAATTCTATGTATTATTTTAAGGTGTTTGATAGAATTCTAATTTAAAAATTTTTAATTTGTGTTGCTTTAAAACAAAGTAATTATAAACAAATGATCTTTTGATAAATCTAATAATTTTATGAGTAAAAATACATTTAGAAATTTTTGGATTATTTTGTGGTTAATGGGTTTAAATTCTTATGTTTTTTCACAGGATATAGAGCCACGTCGTTGGACGCCTTTGCCATTAGGAACGCATGTTATTGGTGCAGGTTATGCCTTTGCTGACAGTGATATTTATTTTGATCCGGTTTTGCAAACTGAAGATGTAAAACAAAATATGGACATTATTGCCGTTTCTTATGTACAGCCTTTTAAAATTGGGAACAAATTAGCGCGTGTGGATGTTACAATTCCTTATGTTTTTGGAAAATGGGAAGGTAAAATTTCTGGAGAACCTAAAACGCTTAACAGACAAGGGTTTGCGGATCCTAGAATTCGCGTTTCTTTAAATTTAATTGGACCCAATGCCATGAATAGGGTTGAAATGATGGAATATATAAAAGCCAACCCAGTAAATACCATGTTAGGTGTGTCATTAGCCGTTAATTTTCCTTTGGGGCAGTATGCGGAGGATCGCTTAATTAATTTAGGTAATAATCGTTTTATTATTAGACCGCAAATAGGAATGGTTCATAATTGGGGGGCGTGGTCTTATGAACTGACAACTTCCGTCTTTATTTTCACGGCGAACAACCAGTTTTTTAATCATCAAGAAAAGAAACAAAATGCACTATATGCCGTGCAATCGCATTTAATTCACCGATTTAAAAATAGGATGTGGGTTTCTGCAAGTGCTGGATTAGGAAGTGGTGGTTCCGCAATAATTGATGGTGTATCACAAAATGATGCACGTGGCGATTTTTTAGGAGCCATATCGTTTGGAGCACCAATTACAAAAATACAAGCTGTAAAGTTGTCTTATTTACGCTCGGTTACTTTTCAAGATATTGGTTCGGACAGTAATACGTTGGGTTTTGGCTGGTCTATGGCTTTTTAAGATTGCTATTTGACAGCCATCATACTAATTTCCACATTTACATATTTTGGTAAATTGGCAACTTCTACGGTTTCACGGGCTGGTGCTGTATCTGAATTAAAATATGTTGCATAAACCGCATTGATTTTTGAGAAATTACCCATATCACTTATAAATATGGTTGATTTAATAACGTTTTCAAAAGTCATGTCAGCAGCTTCTAAAACAGCCTTCATGTTTTGCATAACCTGTTCTGTTTCCAGTTCTATAGTATCCAAAACTAATTCGTTTGTTACGGGATTAATAGCAATTTGTCCAGAAGTATAAAGCATATTCCCTACTAAAACGGCTTGGTTATAAGGTCCAATTGGAGCAGGAGCGTGTTTCGTGTTGATAATTGTTTTCATCGTAAAAATATATTAGTTAATCGTGTTGGAATACATTATAGTCGTTGGTCAGGCTGGCGTCGTTTATCATATTTAATATCTTTCAGGATATTGGATTTAATCCCAATAAAGAAATACCACGAACTTCTAGTACTAAAAGGAACCCAGCTAAAATTCATGCGCCAACTTAATAAATCGCGCTCAAAACGTAATTGGGTGTAAGTAAAACCATTGTTTTTAAAATCATAACCCGATGAAGCTCCAAAAGTCCATTGGGGCGCAATTTCTACATCACCAGAAAACATGAGTGAATGTGATGATATTTCATTCTCTCTTCGTGTATTCGTGTAATTAGCAGCGTAGGCAAATTTAACATTCCAAGGAATTTTATTGGTATATAACTTGCTAGGTGTTCGTTCCTTATCATCATCGTCTTTGTCATAATAGCTCTGGTCTGAAAAATCTTGTGCTCGACCAAATAAATCATCGGCACGACCACCGCTACGCAAATTTTCTGCTGTACTTCGGTCGTTTTCTGTGCCATCAAAATCATTACTAGAAATGGAGTAACTCATTGTAATATTGGCACTTGTTAATCGGAATAAACTACCACCATTATCAATATTAAACTTATCAATTTTGGAGTTGTTATTATCTAAAGCATACGGGTCCAACGTTGCTCCAAAGTTTATAGACATTTTATTGTTTAATATCTGTGTACCTCCAGACATTCTTAATGGACTCCAGTTTAATGAATCTCCCGCCAAATTATAGGCTGTTGAAAAATTTAAGTTGTCAAGGAGTTTTATTTTTTTAGCTTCTGTTGCTGATGAATCTTTATCGCGTACTTTAGCTTCTATATTGTTAGATAAACTCATGCCTATTGAACTAGAATAGCGATTATTTGGAATACCAAAAATACCACCTTCAAAACGCGTATATTCCTCTTCTGTAACGGTTAAACCATCTGCACTTACCACCTCATAAGTTTGGTAATAATTACTAAAAGACGGATTAATATTATAGCTCATGGATGGCCTCATAACATGACGAATCTGTTGAATTTTAGGGTCTTTGCCTGCTTTTCTAAAATCGAACATTCCATATAAGGTGGTCCCAACACTAGTACTAAAATTATAGGTTCGGAATGCATCAAAACCTTTTTCAGTTTCTGTAACTACTTTCTTTTCATCAGGATCATAATATTTATTAACCGTTTCAAAAACCCAAGTCTCATCATAAGAGGTACTAGCACTTAAGCTTAAATATTTGAAAACTTTAAAATTTGTTGTTAATGGAATACTGTGTTGCACACCATTTTCTGCACTATCCCACATTTCTTTTTTAAAGAATAGCGAATCAGTTGTTTCTATTCTGTTCTCGGCACGTACATTATACTGAAAATTAACATTCTGAATAATACCTTTCTTAATCCCTTCTTTCGGTGCAAAAGGGAAAATTCTACTTACACTAGCTTGAACAGTAGGTAATGTCATATTAATGACTTCAGTATTTGTGTTTTGCGAATGGGTAGCAGTAGCACTTAAATTAACTTGTGGTTCACCTTGAAAGGTTTTGGCATAGGATACAGATGATGCTAATGTATTATTTAAAAAACTAGGAGCATTAACCTGATTTATAGATGTTTGGTAATATTTGCTACTTCCTAAATTGACGGATGCTGAAAATCGTGAGTTTGGATTGGCCTTTTGGTCCTGTGCATGGGACCAACGAATATTATAAATATTGGATTTTCCATAGTCCGGAAAACCACGTTCACTATTAATGAGGTTTTCATACCGAAATCCCAAGTTACCACGAAATTTATACCTGCTGGCATAAGCACTTTCCATTCGTAAACCATAACTACCGTTTGTGTAATAGTCACCGAGGACAGCCAAATCAAAATAATCACTTAACGCAAAATAATAACCACCATTCTGAATAAAATACCCACGATTACTTTCTTCTCCAAAAGTAGGAATAATAACACCTGATGTTTGCTTATTTGTTAAAGGAAAAAAACCAAATGGTAAACCTAAAGGCGTTGGTACATCGGCTATTACCATATTAGTAACGCCTACCACAATTTTTTCGCCAGGTACAATTTTTATTTTACTCGCTTGAAAATAGTATTCTGGGTTTTCAATATCTTTTGCTGTTGTAAAACGACCTTTATAGAGAAATATAACAGAATCGTTTACTTTTTTGGTAATAGGCGCAAATATTTTAATATCGCCTTGTTGGGTATTGGAATTATAAATTAAAGCCTTTTCTGTAACCGTATTAAATTTTATAGAATCGGGTTTCACCTCATTTTCTGCTTGTTTAAAAATAGGCGCTTGCGTGTATAGCCCTGTGGAGTCTATAATTCCTTTTGCAAAAACTGTATTGGTATTATAATCAATAACAATAATTCCGGCCTTAAGTTCCATGTCTTCATAATACACTTCGGCTTCATTGTACATGTACAATTTTTGTTCTTTATTATTAAAGGATGTATAATCTGTAGCTCTGTATTTTATGGGACCCGTAAGTAATTCTTGCTTGGGCTTTACCGTATCATTAAGCGTGGAGTCTTGTCCTTTTTCAGAGGTTATTGGTTTTAAAGCATCACCAACACTCACATTTAAGCTATCGTTATCGGTGCTTGATTCTACCTGTATTCCCGATTTTGGCAAATCTTGAGCAAAGCCAAACGTGTTGATAAACACTGTAAAACTTAGGGCAAAAAGTATGTGAAAGTTGTTTGTACGCAACGCTTTTAAATGTATTTTTGTAAAAGTATGGCTCGGTTTTTGAATTGCCAAAATTACATATATTTTTTGTGATTAAATTAATATATCCAAAAATTCCAAAATTAAAATAAACTATTAAAAAAGTTGTTATATCCTATATGAAAACGAATACCTATATATCTTTCTTATTATTTACATTGCTTTTAACAGTTTCTTCTGTTAATTCCGTCTTTTCGCAAAGCAAGTCCGATAAATTTGTAGTTGTCTTGGATGCTGGTCACGGTGGTCATGATCCCGGTAATTTAGGGAATGGTTACAAGGAAAAAAATATTGCTTTAAATATTGTTTTGGAAGTAGGTAAGGAATTAGAAAAAAATAAAGATATTGAAGTTATCTACACGCGAAAAACAGATGTCTTCCTGAAATTACGTGAACGTGCTGCCATAGCAAATAAAGCCGATGCCGATTTATTTGTGTCTGTTCATTGCAATGCTTTTACAAATAGTGCGCATGGAACGGAAACTTTTGTGTTGGGTTTACATGCCAATGAACAAAATTTTAATATTGCTAAAAAAGAAAATGAAGTTATTTTCTTGGAGGATGATTATGAGAAGCATTATGAAGGTTTCGACCCTAATTCACCAGAATCTTTAATAGGGTTAACACTTATGCAGGAGGAGTTTTTGGATCAAAGCATACAATTGGCAAGTTATATTGAAACTAATTTCACAGGAAAACTCAACCGAAAAAGTCGTGGTGTTAAACAAGCAGGATTTTGGGTATTGCATAATACGTATATGCCAAGTGTATTAATTGAAACGGGGTTTTTAACTTATAAACCAGAAGGTGCTTATCTCAATTCAGGTAAAGGACAACATGAAATGTCTATGGCTATAAAAGACGCCATTCTGCATTATAAAAACAATTTAGATAGTAATGTTGGCGATTCTTTTCAACCGGAAATATTGAATGAATCTATTGCAAATGCAATTAAAACAACAGAGATACCTGATGTTTACGAAGGCATAACATTTAAAATTCAAATTGCTGCAAGCTCGCGTAATATTGTGACTAAACCTTATAATTTTAAAGGGTTGGATCCCATATCGAAAGAACAAATAGGCAATCTTTATAAATATTATTTTGGTGATACGTCAGATTATAATGTGGCTAAGCGATATAAAAATGAAGCGGATGCCAAGGGTTATAATGGCTGTTTTATTGTGGCTTTTAAAAACGGAGAACTCATACCTTTAGCAAATGTGCTAAAAACATCTTCTAATTAAGTACATTCTTTATTAATTTATTTCTAATTTTGTTTAATAACCAAATATCATCAATTTGAAACTATCTAAAGAAGTTAAAACTGCCATATTAGTCCTATCAGGAATCGTTTTTCTAATTTTTGGAATTAATTTCCTTCAGGGCAAAAATCTGTTGGATGGCGCTAATACCTACTATACAGAATTTGATTATAATGCGCTAGCATCATCTTCTCCCGTTACAATAAAAGGAAATTCGGTTGGTCAAATTAAAGAAATTAAATACGTTCCAGAAACCGCTAAAACCCGTGTTACTTTTACGGTTGATAATGATTTGAAACTTTCTAAAAATAGTAAAATCCGCTTGTATTCATCAGGTTTATTAGGCGATAATGCTATTGCAATTGTGGACCCTAATGACGGCGAAATTGCAGAAGATGGCACGACCTTCCCATCTGAAGTGGAAATGGGATTGGTTCAACAATTAACTGGTAATTTTTCAGATATAAGTCAAGATTTAGGTACAACTTTAAAATCGGCAGACACCTTGCTCATCGGTGTTAATGATATTTTAAGAGATGATTCGGAAAAAGGATTAAGAAATGCTATTGCGGAATTAAATGAAACTATTAAATCGTTTAATATGCTATCTAATTCCGTTACGGCTTTGGTGCAAAAAAACGATGAAAATTTATCGGCTGTAATAAAAAACTTCGATTCTATAAGTGGAAATCTAGCAACTTTTACAGATGGCTTAAAAGAAGTGGATCTTTCAACAACCCTTGCTAATTTAGATAACACTTTAGCAAACGTGAACGCTTTGTTGTCTGATGTGGAACAAGGAAAAGGTACAATGGGAAAATTACTTAAGGATGATAAACTTTACAATAACTTGGAAATAGCGTCTCTACAGTTAAGAGAACTGTTGCAGGATGTTAAACTTAATCCAAAACGTTACGTTAATGTATCTGTATTTGGAGGAAAAAATAAAGACGATTACGAAAAGCCTGAAAGTCCAAGAGAATAAACCAAACCAACCATGAATTATATTCCAAACATACTGTTTGCCATTGCCTTAATTATTGGTATTGGCTATTTTGCTAAAAATGTCAAAAAACTACTTCGTAACATTAAACTAGGCCAAGATGTGGACGTGAGTGATAATACATCACAACGTTGGAAAAACATGATTAATATTGCTTTAGGCCAAAGTAAAATGGTGAAACGCCCCGTTTCTGGATTTCTCCATGTTATTGTTTATGTGGGTTTCATTATAATTAATATTGAAGTCTTGGAAATTATTATTGATGGTCTTTTTGGTTCACACAGAATTTTTTCTGAAATATTACCGACATCGGTGTATGGCTTCCTTATTGGATTTTTTGAAATATTAGCGGCTTTAGTATTTGTTTCTGTTATTATCTTTTGGTTGCGTAGAAATGTGATTAAAATTCAGCGTTTTTGGAAAGCGGAAATGACAGGTTGGCCAAAAAATGATGGTAATATTATTTTATATATTGAAATGGTGTTAATGGCATTATTCCTGGTAATGAACGCAACAGATCTTAAATTCCAAAGTATGGAATCGGGAAATATTATTAGCCAATTTATTGCTCCACTATTTAACGGATTACCAGAGGCAACGATTCACGCAATTGAACGCGCAGCTTGGTGGTTGCATATTTTAGGGATTTTAGGGTTCCTTAATTATTTATATTTTTCAAAACATTTACACATTCTATTAGCATTTCCTAACACCTATTATGGTAAGGTGAAGCCAAAAGGGCAGCTTGATAATTTAGAAGCTGTTACTAAAGAGGTTAAAATGATGATGGATCCCGATGCCGATCCGTATGCTGCACCAGCTGAAGAAGATGAAAATGAGGTGCCTGCAAAATTTGGTGCTAGTGATGTACAGGATTTAAATTGGGTACAATTATTAAATGCCTACACCTGTACAGAATGTGGACGTTGTACTAGTGAATGTCCTGCAAACTTAACAGGCAAGAAACTATCGCCTCGTAAAATTATGATGGATACGCGAGATAGACTGGAAGAAGTAGGTAAAAATATAGATGCTAATAAAGGTGTTTTTCAAGATGATGGAAAACAATTATTAGACAATTATATTACGCGTGAAGAATTATGGGCTTGTACTTCCTGTAATGCCTGTGTGGAAGCCTGTCCGGTAAGTATTGATCCACTATCTATTATTATGGATATGCGTCGTTATTTGGTAATGGAAGAAAGTGCAGCCCCAATGGAATTAAATAATATGATGACAAATATAGAAAATAACGCGGCACCTTGGCCTTATAACCAAATGGATCGCTTAAACTGGAAAAACGAATAGCCCTTATTTTAAAATTGAAGTATCATTAAAAATAACCTGATAACATATTGCCTTTTAGTTTGTGTATTTTTTATTGGAATCAATAGTATGCACGCACAAGGTTATGCTAAGGATTCTTTACAAATAAAAGTTTATACGGAAATCACGTATCAAAATAGGGAAGCAGCGGATATTAAACTAACAACGGTTTTTTGCGATTATTGTTCTGAAAAACAAACAACTAATATTGGAAACGAAGCCTTAAATCGCGCCTATAATGAACGCTACAATCCAGATAATATTTTGGAAAACGGCATTAAGAAACTCGCTATAATTATCCGAATCTCTAAAGATGATTTTTTAGAAATGAATAAGGAAACCGAAAATGATAGCCTTCAAAAAAATAGTGAATAAAGCAGGAATAGCATGAAAAGAGAAGACGCAGATAAATTATTGCATGAAAAGGTTGAAGCAGGCGAAAAAGTAAGTCCTATTTTACCGGAAGGCGTAAAAAATTATTTAATAGATATTGATGGTACCATTACAGAAGATGTGCCAAATGAAGAACCTGAACGCATGGGAACATGTGAACCCTACCCAGATGCGTTAATAACCTGCAATAAATGGTATGACGAAGGTCATTTAATTTGTTTCTTCACTTCCAGAACTGAAGACCACCGGGATGTTACTGAAAAATGGCTACATAAACATGGATTTAAATTCCATAGCCTATTAATGGGCAAACCAAGAGGCGGCAATTATCACTGGATAGATAACCATTTGGTAAAGGCCACGCAATACAAAGGGAAATTTACAGATTTAGTCGATAAAAAAGTCACCATCCAAGTTTTTGATGATGGTCAACATGAATAAGAATTTATTATGAGCGAACAACTAAAAGTGCCAACTATGGCAGAATATATGGCAGCAGGCAAACAACCAGAAGTATTGTTTTGGGTTGGTTGCGCTGGAAGTTTTGACGATAGAGCCAAGAAAATAACTAAAGCTTTTGTCCGAATTTTAAATAAAGCAAATGTCGATTTTGCTGTTCTGGGAACCGAAGAAGGTTGTACTGGCGATCCAGCAAAACGTAGTGGAAACGAATTTCTATTTCAAATGCAAGCCGTTACTAATATAGAAGTAATGAATGCTTACGAAATCAAGAAAATTGTAACCACTTGTCCGCATTGTTTCAATACCATGAAAAATGAGTATCCAGAACTTGGAGGGCAATATGACGTTATGCACCATACTCAATTTTTAAAATCCTTATTAGAAGATGGACGTTTAACTATTGAAGGTGGCCAATTTAAAGGCAAACGAATTACGTTTCATGACCCTTGCTTTCTAGGTCGCGCTAATGGTGTTTATGAAGCACCACGTGATCTAATTCGTAAATTGGATGCTGAATTAGTAGAAATGAAAAGCTGTAAAAGTCGTGGATTATGCTGTGGAGCAGGAGGTGCGCAAATGTTTAAAGATGCTGAAAAAGGCGATAAAGAAATAAACGTAGAACGTACAGAACAAGCCATGGAAACCAAACCTGAAATTATTGCTGCGGGTTGTCCATTTTGTAATACGATGATGACGGATGGTGTTAAAGCCAAAGACCAAGAAGCTAATATTGAAGTTATGGATATTGCGGAACTAATTGCTAACGCTGAAGATTTATAGAATTATGAGCTTTTTTGAAAAAAATAAAACTTATATAAAATTAGGTGTTATTTCTGGAATCATGTTTGCCCTTGTCATGGTGACATTCGATTATTTTATGGGACGCGAATTTTCAATATTAAAATTTGCATTACACTTTGTCCTATTTGGCTGTTTTAACGCGTATATGGCGTACCGAAAGGTGCAAAAAGAGGAACAGAAACGCAATAAGGATCAGTAGTGAAAAAAGCAAACTACATTTCTGCCGTAATAGCAGCATTGGCAGTTGCTGGTTCTATTTATGCTTATGATTATTATGTTGATGATGTAGCCCACTTTGTAAAATATATTTATCAATTTGTGTTTTTTGGTATTGGCGTTTTGGTTCTTGATTTCGTACGTCTTCGTAACCGGAAAAAATAAATTTCATGGAATTGAAAACCGAGAGGTGTTTTGCAGAATCAAAATAACAAACCATGATTATTATGAAAATTAATTCAAAAAATATAAAAAAAGGGTTAATTTCAGGTGGAATTCAAGGTTTTATATTTGCCCTGGGCATGGCTGCTTTCGATTATCTAGATAAGGAACCCTTCAATTTAAATCAATTTTTGTTCTATTTTTTCTTTTTTGGATTAATAATGGGACTTACAACAGTTTTTAGTAATACTAAAAAAAATAAAAAATGCTAGTAGACTTTAATACATTACCAGACGAATCACGTGTTTGGATATACCAAGCAAATCGCACATTCACAGAGGTCGAATTGGAAGAAATTGAGGCTAAACTCAATACTTTTGTAGAAAACTGGACGGCTCACGGAAGTGATTTGCAGGCTGGTTATACCATTAAATATAAGCGATTTATTGTTTTAGCATTAAATCAAAACTTAAATAAAGCAACGGGCTGTTCTATTGATGCATCTGTTCATTTTATTCAAGGATTGGAAAAGGAATATAATGTGGATTTAATGGATAAAATGAATGTGTCTTATAAGCAAGGCGATTTTGTTGCTTATAAAACCTTAACCGATTTCCGACAAATGGCTAAAGATAGAGCTGTTTCTAAAAACACAATTGTATTTAATAACTTGGTAAATAATATTGCTGAATTTAAAGAATATTGGGAAGTCCCGGCAAGTGAAAGCTGGCATTCACGTTTTGTTAAATAAACTATCCATCAGCATATTATCGTCATGAAAATTAAATGGTTATTATATATAATTACTTTTTGTTTCACCGCAAATAGTTTTGCGCAAATAGATATCTTTTTTATTAAAAAGGATTTTTATCTAGCAGAAATTACCTTTACCAACAACGAAACCAAACGGCTACTTCTAAAAGATTTTTTAGAGGCGAGCACCTTTGAGTTTAGTGGTTTTGGAGTGGGTTTACGAAATCTAGAAGCTAATCGAGCTGGCAGATCCAACCTCATTGCAAAAGAATCTATAGATGCCAAACCCTATAAAATTCCTACAAGTACAATAAAGACGCTTACTCTTTTTGATATAGATTCGGAGCCTGTTATTTTTGATATGATTAAAGTAAAAACAATTACTAATAATTTGGATCCGGTTTACAAAAATCGTGATATTCTCGTGCCTTTAGTGCGTGATGGAACCATAAAAATGTACGTGCTTACTGTATTATTTCATGATCCAAATAGTGGTAAAAAACCGCTTTATACGGGGATGTCTGTAACGCCACTTGTATATTTAAAGCATGAGGATCAAGAGTATGCCTATATGCCGCAGGACATTACAGTAGGTTCCTTGTTTAGTTTTTGGAGTTTGGATGATAAATTTATAAAAGCCTTTTCTGTACCTACTAAAGATTGCGACGTTTTTCAAACCTATTTAAAAGAGCAATCCGTTATATTGCAGTCCAGTGAAAACAGGAAAAAAACACGGCAGGATTTAAAGGAACACAATAAGTTTAAGAAAGCAGAAGCTAAAAAATTAGATAAATCCAAACGAAAATTATTTGTGTGGGATTTGGATACTAAATATGCGCTAAAGCGTTACCATGAATTTCTTGATGAATACGAAAAACAATGTCAATAATTTAATGCTATTCCCGTTATAAATCTATCTTAAAGTCTATGTTACTTTTGCCTAAAATTGGTAATTTGGCACTGTTTTTAATGTACATCTAAATAATAATTCCTTTTTATATATGCGTTTACTAATTCTTTTAGTTCTTTTTAGTGTTTCAAACTCGTTTGTTTATGCACAAGCTGTAGATCCACTATTAACCGCTGATGCTCAAGCGCAGATGAAATGGGTGGATAGTATATACGGAGGTATGTCCTTAGATGAAAAAATTGGCCAACTTTTTATGGTTCAAGCATTTTCAAACATGGATTTAAGACATGAAAATACAATCAGCCAAATGGTTATGAATAATCATATTGGTGGTATTATTTTTTCAAAAGGAGATCCAATCAATCAAGCTCGGTTTAATAATGAATTGCAAGCTGTTTCAAAAGTGCCACTATTAGTTGGTATGGATGCAGAATGGGGGTTAAGCATGCGTTTAGATTCTACGTATGCATTTCCTTGGAATATGACGCTTGGCGCTATTGAAGACAACCAATTGGTTGCCAAAGCTGGATACCACATTGGTGAGCATTGCAAACGATTAGGCGTACATTTTAATTTTGCTCCAGATATAGATATCAATATCAATCCTAAAAACCCCATTATTGGAAATCGGTCGTTTGGAGAAGATCGTGATAATGTAACTGAAAAAGCTACGGCATTTATGCAAGGTATGCATAGTGCTGGTGTTTTATCAAGTGCCAAACACTTTCCTGGTCATGGTGATACGGATACCGATTCGCATAAAGCATTACCAACTTTAGATTTCGATTTAAAACGATTAGATTCTATAGAGATTTACCCATACAAACGACTTATAAAAGATGGTGTTTCTAGTGTTATGGTGGCGCATTTAAATGTGCCTGCTTTGGAATCTGAAAATGGTTTGCCAACTTCATTATCCAAACATGTAATTACAGATATTTTAAAAGGGCAACTTGGCTTTAAAGGACTTATTTTTACGGATGCCCTGAATATGAAAGGGGTTGCCAACTTTGATAGTCCTGGTGATATTGATTTAGCGGCCTTTCAAGCTGGAAATGATATCTTATTAATTTCTGAAGATGTACCAAAAGCAATTGATAAAATAAGAGATGCTTACAATTCCGGTGAAATTACGGAAGAGCGATTAGCACATTCAGTTAAAAAGATATTAAAATCGAAGTATAAAGTTGGACTAAATAAGTTTAAACCAGTTGCACTAGAAAACCTATTGGCTGATTTAAACAGACCAAAAGATGATGTGCTTTATGAAAAGCTCATGGAAAATGCCATTACGGTTGTTAAAAATAAAGGTGATATTTTACCAATTCGCAATTTGGAAACTAAAAAAATCGCCTATGTAAAATTAGGAGATGATGATGGTTCTCATTTTCTTAAAGGCCTCCAGAAATATGGAAAAGTCCATGAAATTTCTGGCGATAATTTAGATGAAATTATAGAGAAACTAAAGGCGTATAATACCGTAATCATTGGTTTTCATCGTTCCAATGATAATCCGTGGAAAAGTTTTGAGTTTTCGGATAAAGAATTAGTTTGGCTTTATGAAATAGCCCGAACCAATACCGTTATACTTGATGTTTTTGTAAGACCTTACGCATTGCTAAACGTCAAAACATTAGAAAACATTGAAGGTCTTGTCGTGAGTTATCAAAATAGTCCAATTGCGCAGGATGCGTCTGCCCAAATTATTTTTGGCGCTGTACAAGCACAAGGCACTTTACCCGTTTCTATTGGCAATGGTTATGTGGTTGGCAACGGGTTAACATTGTCAAGTTTATCGCGATTGGGTTATGCTATTCCAGAACGTGTTGGTATGAGCACAGAAAAGCTTCATAAAATTGATGCAATAGCCCAACGTGCTGTTGATGAAAAAATGACACCGGGTGTACAGTTACTTGTCGCCAGAAAAGGTAAAGTTATTTATAATAAAAACTTTGGAAAACATACCTATGATGCCAACGCAGAACCTGTGAAGTTTAATGATATGTATGATGTAGCTTCATTAACAAAAATATTGGCAACCCTACCTTTATTAATGGAATTGGAGGAAAAAGGTATTGTTTCATTGGATACCAAACTATCCAAAATACTTCCGGAATATGCCAATTCTAATAAAAAGAATATTACGATCAAGGAAATGCTGTCTCATTATGCACGTTTAAGTCCATGGATTCCATTTTATTTTGCAACATTAGACGCTAATAAACAACCAGACCCTAAATATTATCGAAAAGAATTTGGCGGGAAATTTACGGTGAAAGTGGCTAATGAATTATACATGCGCGCCGATTATCAGGATAGTATGCAAAAAATAATTAGAGAAAGTGATTTATTAAAAAGCCTCCGCTATCGTTACAGTGATTTACCGTATTACATTCTTAAAAAATATTTAGAAAAACACTACGAAAAGGGGTTAGATGAATTGGTTCAGGATCATTTTTATCAATCAATAGGTGCAAATCACACCACGTACAATCCAAATAGTAAATTTAGTGATATAAATATTGTGCCTTCAGAAATAGATGATTATTACCGTTATCAAAAAGTACAAGGTTATGTGCATGATATGGGAGCAGCCATGCAAGGAGGCGTAGGTGGTCACGCAGGAATTTTTAGTAATGCTAATGATGTTGCTAAAATTATGCAAACCTATTTGCAGAAAGGCTTTTATGGCGGAAAGCGCTATTTTAAACCAGAAACATTAGATAAATTCAACACGTGTTTTTATTGCGATAAAGATAACCGTCGAGGCGTCGGGTTTGATAAACCGCAATTAGGAGAATCTGGTCCAACATGTGGTTGCATTTCTATGTCAAGTTTTGGACATTCCGGTTTTACAGGTACTTATGCGTGGGCGGATCCAGAAGAAGAAATTGTTTATGTGTTTCTAGCTAATAGAACGTATCCTAATGCTGGAACAAACACATTATTAAAGGAAAATATTAGAACTGACATTCAGGAATTAATTTATGAGGCGATTATCGATTAATTTTGAATCAGTTTGTATAGAAAATCGTTTTATTACGACCAAGCTTGATAGATATCAAAAATTGAAATTTTAATAGAAAAGTAAGGGAATGAAAATAGGAATCGTGTGTTATCCAACGTTTGGAGGTAGTGGCGTTGTAGCTACAGAATTAGGAATTGAGCTTTCAAAACGTGGTCATGAAGTCCATTTTATTACCTACAAACAACCGGTTCGCTTAGAGCTTTTGGGTAGTAATGTCCATTTCCATGAGGTAACAGTCCCAGAATATCCGTTATTTCATTATCAGCCTTATGAGTTAGCGCTATCCAGTAAGTTAGTTGACATGGTAAAGCTTCATAAAATAGAAGTGTTACACGTTCATTATGCTATTCCCCATGCTTATGCAGCCTATATGGCGAAAAAAATGCTTCAGGAAGAAGGTATTCACGTACCCATTGTTACAACCTTGCACGGAACAGATATAACGTTGGTGGGGAGTCATCCTTTTTATAAAACAGCTGTCACATTCAGTATTAATCAATCGGATGCGGTAACTTCCGTTTCAGAGAGTTTAAAACGTGATACGCTTCGATTATTCGATATAAAAAATGACATTGAAGTTATTACCAATTTCATAGATGTTGGGAAATATAACAGTCCTTTTTCCGATTGCCAGCGAGCTATGATGGCTCACGAAGATGAACGGATTATAACGCATGTTAGTAATTTTAGACCAGTAAAGCGCATTGCCGATGTTGTTAAAATATTTTACAACATTCAGAAAGAAATACCTGCCAAACTCATGATGGTTGGTGAAGGTCCAGAAAAAGAAGGAGCAGAACAATTAGCAATTGATTTAGGCATAGAAAATAAAGTTGTATTTCTAGGAAATAGTAATGAAGTTGACCGTATTTTATGTTTTTCAGATTTGTTTATTTTACCTTCGGAAACCGAGAGTTTTGGTTTAGCAGCTTTAGAAGCTATGGCTTCTGGAGTGCCTGTTATTTCTAGTAATTCAGGAGGAATACCAGAAGTAAATATCCAAGGTGTTTCTGGATATTTAAGTGATGTTGGCGATATTGAAGACATGAGTAAAAATGCATTGGCTATTTTAAAGGATACAGAGACACTTAATACTTTTAAACTTCAGGCTACAAAACAAGCTAGTAAATTTGAGATTTCTAAAATAGTTCATCAATATGAGGCTATTTATCAAAAAACGCTAGCCAATAGTAAAGGCCTAAACTAACTTACTTTTTAGGAAAGAAAATTTTTTATTTACTTTTATTTTATAACTTGGGGTAAACTTCAAAACCGCTATAAAATGAATAGAAAATCATTTTTAAACCTATCAGCAAGAGCTGGGCTTTTTTTAGGTCTTACACCCACATTACTTGCTGGAAATAATCGCGAAAATCTTCAAGAAGTCGATGCTGTAAATGCCTTATTAGGATCTAATAAAGCGCAAGGAAATATGGTGAATTTTGCCGACAAACCTATTGATAAGGTGCGTGTTGGTATGATTGGTATGGGAAATAGAGGCTCTGTATTAATTCAGATGTTTGAATATTTAATCAAACACAATCATGCTGAAATTGTAGCCATTTCTGATTTAAAAGAAGACAAAGTCACAAAAAATAACGACTACTTAAAAACAATCCAACCCGAAGGTGCCGATCTGTATTTTGGTGATGAAAAGGCATGGAAAAAAATGGCCAAACGGGACGATATTGATATTCTAATTATTGCAACGCCATGGAATTTCCATACGGAAATGTGCGTATATGGTATGGAAAATAATAAGCACGTTGCTTGCGAGCAGCCATTGGCTTTGACCTTGGACGATTGCTGGAAACTTATTGAAGTAGCCGAACGCACCAAGAAACATTGCATGTATATGGAGAATTGCTGCTTTAATGGCGAAGAACTCTGGATATTAAATATGATTAATGAAGGCGTCTTTGGAGATATTAATCATGCGGAAGGTGCTTATATTCATGATTTACGGAAGCATATGCTCGATGCAAATTATTATGAAAATCAGTGGCGCATAAAACATCATGAAACCAATAATGGGAATTTTTATACGGGTCATGGTTTAGGTCCTGTGAGCGCCTATATGGATATTGGTCGTGGTGATAACTATGATCATTTGGTGAGTATGAGTTCTAGAGAACAAAGTTTAAGTGAAGCTGCAAAAACAGAAAATTATAAAACCCAAAAATTTGCTTGTGGGGATATGAATACCTCGTTAATTAAAACGAAAAAAGGTAAAACCATTATGCTTCAATTTGACACACATACGGGAAGACCTTATTCCAGACTAAACACGGTTACAGGAACAAAAGCAGTTCATGAAGGATATCCATCCAGATTATATGTTGGTCATGAGGAATTGCAGTGGGGACATTCATGGTTAAAAGATGAAGAATACAAAGATTATCGCGAACGCTATGATCATCCACTTTGGAAAAAATTACGAACGCAAATTGATGCTAATGCCGTTGGTCATGGCGGAATGGACTTCGTAATGATTTATAGAATGATGCGTTGCTTAAATCAAGGATTACCTTTAGATATTAATTTATATGATAGTGTTATGTGGAGTGCTATTACACCGTTATCCGAAATGTCTGTAGCCAATAATAGCGCGAGTACAAAAATCCCTGATTTTACAGGAGGAACCTGGGAAACACCTAGGAAAAATGAAATATTGCGCGATATTATGTAAAATGTTGCTTCGTAATAAGCTCTATGGATTCCAAATTGTCAAGTACGGATTGTAACAAAGTAAATTGATTTAATGCGCGATCCAAGTTATGATTTTCATATGTCGTTTTATAATATATATCGTTATTTAAGTAATCGGTTAAAAAACGTAAACCCATTATAAAAATGATGGTTTGAACTCCTAAAGGTAGATTTTCAATTTCTTCTGGTTTTAAAATAGACTTTGTTTTTAAAGCGAAGCCTTTGCAATAGGCTTCATACAACTCTAAGTCAATGTAAATTTCAGATAAATCTGTTTCATCTTCCGTTGATTTGGTGCAAATGGAACGTACAGAATCCCCAAAGTCATAATGTACTAATCCAGGCATGACCGTATCTAAGTCAATAACCGCTAAACCTTTATTTTGGTTATCAAATAGAATGTTGGATAATTTAGCATCATTATGTGTAATCCGAATAGGGAAGTGGTTTTTAGCTTGCAAACTGGCAAGAGCACTCATGCTTGTTGCATGCTTTTTTATGAACGCTATTAAATCGGCAGCCGCTTCTAACCGATTAGATTTTGCAAGTTTTAGAGCAGTTTCAAATTGTGTGAACCTAAAAGGCACATTATGAAAATCTTTTAATGTTTCAGTAATGGATTCTGGTGAAATAGACTCCGTATTTAAAATAAAATCGCCATATAGTTTTCCTGCTTCAAATGCTATTTCGGGTGTTTCTGCTCTATCCATAGTAATAGCATTGGGAATAAATTGCATAACATTCCAATAGCACGTTTCATCCTGAAATATATAGGCATTCTGCGTCGTTTTTAAATAATTTACCGACTGATAATGTGAGTTTGTTTTTTTGTAATTCGCATGTAAATGTTTTGAAACCACAATTTTATTGGCAATAACAGCTTTGGCATCTTTAAAAACAAGACTGTTTAACTTTTGAATGATAAACTTCTCGTCATTTTGTTGGGTGACCAAATATGTATCATTTATATGTCCAGATTGTAACGTTTCAATTGACTTTAATGGCGTTTCTATTCCAAAAGCCTCGCAGATGTTATCTAGTTTATGCATGGTCTACCATAGTTTTTTGGGATAGAAATTGCTGTCTATATGTGTTTGAATATTTTCACGTGCTGAAGTTTCATCCGCTGAATAGGTCATGCCAAACCAAGAGCTGTCCGTTGCTAATACTTTAATACTATTTGGACTATTTTCAATAAGATGCTTAATAATATAGGTGATGTAAAATTCGTCTTTTTCAAAATCAGTAATCGTATGTAAGAATTTCAGGAACAAATCATTTGCAACATTAAAAACGGATTGTTTAAAGCCCCAGAAATTCATAGACACTAAGGAGTTTGGATTTAGGGTTTCAGACATTAAATT
Source organism: Bizionia sp. (assembly GCF_048259285.1). Classification (NCBI taxonomy): domain Bacteria; kingdom Pseudomonadati; phylum Bacteroidota; class Flavobacteriia; order Flavobacteriales; family Flavobacteriaceae; genus Bizionia; species Bizionia sp. Next base: position 81,129 of record NZ_JBLXHU010000001.1, read on the forward strand.
AGTTTGAGATATAATTTCACCTGCATCATTCTTCATAATAGCCGTAAGCTCTTCAATGCTAATTAAATTTTGATTTTTATCTACATGACAAATGCCACGCGAAACTGTTCCATTGTCGGACAAGGTATTTTTTAATGCATATGCAACCAAATAATGATTCAAATTAGTATCCTTAAACAACGCGTCATGCATGAGCTGAAAGGCGTTTCTACCGTAAAAATCATCGGCATTTATTAAGGTGAAGTCAGTGGTAACAGTTTTTTTTAAAGCTAATAAAGCATGTCCAGTACCCCACGGTTTCTTGCGTGTTCGAGAATCTGATAAGTCATTTTTTTGAATGACAAAATCCAAGGAAACATGTTTAGGTAATTTGTTGGCATAGCGGTCTTTAAAAAGCTCTACAATTTCATCCCGAACTATAAAAACGATATGGTTGTAGCCCACTTGAATGGCGTCATAAATGCTAAAATCCATGATGGAAAAATTGCCATAAACGGGTTGTATTTGCTTAAGACTTCCAAATCTGGAACCCATGCCAGCAGCCATAATTGCTAAAGTTTTTTTTACCATAAAACAAATGTAAAAAAAAGCACGTCAATTAAAACGTGCTTTAAGTTATTGTTGTAATAAGCTATTAAAATTGGTATCTCACACCAAGTCCAATATCAAAATCTAAATCGTTATTGTCAAAATCACTATTACCAAAACCTAATTCTGGTCTAAAATCTAGTGATAATAATAAAGGAAAGTCAAAACTATATTCAATTCCAATATTACCCGCTAAAAAAACAAAAGCATCACTGTCTTTTCGGCCGTGATAATGGTCAAAACTGTAAGCACCAAAACCTAATCCTGGTCCAGCGTACCAGTTAAAACCTCCTTCAATATTCCAAACCCAATGGTATAATCCAGCTAATTTAAAACCATCATAATCACTTCCATCTCGCCATCCTAAATCAAATTCTAAACGATTGTTGTCGCCTATGGCGCGTTGGTAGGATACTTCAGCACCAAAACCATCGCTATCGCCTAAACGCAAACCAATAGCATTTTTAGAAATTTCCTGTGCAAAACCTGTTGCAATAAAACCTAAACCGACTAAAATAGCCATACATGTATTCTTCATAATTTTTTTTAATTGTTTAATTACTATATCTACGTTTAATATAAAATATTAGCCCATATTTTTTGTAAAAATAACGTTAAAACTGCTATTATATTGAAATTCTTGTTAGCTTTAAAGTGCCATAAATAACTAATACATTGAAGCAGTATTTATTAGAATTAAAACAAACTCTAAAAGGTGAATTCTTTTTTGATGATTTAATGAAATCATTATACGCAACGGATGCATCTGTTTACAGAATGTTGCCGCTTGCAGTGGCATACCCGAAAGATAATGATGACCTTAAAACGCTAATTCAGTTTGCTAAAAAGCATCAAACAGCTTTAATTCCTAGAACTGCTGGAACGTCTTTAGCTGGGCAATGTGTGGGAACGGGAATTGTAGTTGATGTGTCCAAACATTTTAATCAGATTATACGTTTTAATGAAACTGAAAAAACCATAACCGTTCAATCTGGTGTAGTTAGGGATGTGTTAAACAATTTTCTAAAACCGTACGGCTTGTTTTTCGGACCAAATACGTCCACATCAAATCGCTGCATGATTGGTGGCATGGTAGGCAATAATTCATCGGGAACGACGTCCATTCAGTATGGTGTTACACGAGATAAGGTAAAGCAACTTAAAACTATTTTAAGCGATGGAAGTGATGCTATTTTTTCAGAAATTTCAAAAGAAGAATTTCATATAAAAAAACGTCAGCCCACATTGGAAGGACACATTTATAAATCAATTTATCAAGAACTTGCTTCTGAAATTGTTCAATCTGAAATTATAAAAGAATTTCCGAAACCAGAAATTCATCGTAGAAATACAGGCTATGCTATTGATAAATTAATTGATTCGGATGTGTTTTCAAATTCAAATAAACGCTTCAATATGTGTCAACTTTTATCTGGAAGCGAAGGAACTTTAGCATTTACAACTGAAATAACATTGCAATTAGATGCATTGCCGCCAAAGGAATCTGCCTTAATATGCTTGCATTTTGATTCCATTGAATCCTGTTTGAAATCCGTTGAAACTGTTATGTATCATGATTTGCATACCTGCGAAATGATGGATAAAACCATTTTAGATTTAACCAAACACAATAAAACCCAACAGGAAAATAGACATTTTGTTGAAGGCGATCCAGAAGCTATTTTAATGTGTGAAGTGAGAGCTCATTCAGAATCAGATTTAAACCAACAAATCCAAAATCTGCGTGTAGCTATTACTAATTTAGGATTATGTTATGCGCAAGTGGTACTTCAAGGTAATGCCATTAATCAAGCTATGGAATTACGAAAAGCTGGACTAGGTCTGTTGGGAAACATGATTGGTGATAAAAAATCGGCAGCCTGTATTGAAGACACCGCCGTGGCCATACCTGATTTGGCACATTATATTTCAGATTTTACCAAGCTTATGAACAGCTATAACCAAAAGGCGGTTTATTATGCACATGCTGGAGCTGGTGAGTTGCACTTGCGACCTATTTTAAATTTAAAGCAAAAGAAAGACGTTGTTTTATTCCGAAAAATAACCACAGATGTAGCTAAGCTTGTTAAGTCGTATCAAGGTTCTATGAGTGGCGAACATGGTGATGGTATTGTTCGAGCTGAATTTATACCACTTATGATTGGTGATGCAAATTATGCCATTATAAAACGGATAAAACACGCTTTCGATCCTAATGCTATTTTCAATCCGGGTAAAATTGTTGATGCGTTTCCCATGGATGACAATTTACGCTATGTTCCAGGACGTCATGAGCCCGAAATTGAAACCGTTTTAGATTTTTCGGCATCATTAGGAATTTTGCGGGAAGCCGAAAAATGCAATGGATCTGGTGATTGTAGAAAACTACCTGAATTTGGCGGAACCATGTGTCCAAGTTATCGTGCCACCAGAAATGAAAAAGATACCACACGAGCACGTGCCAATGCGTTACGTGAATTTTTAACGACTTCCAATAAAGCGAACAAGTTTAATCATGATGAATTAAAGGCTGTTTTTGATTTATGTGTGAGTTGTAAAGCATGCGCAAGTGAGTGTCCAAGCAGTGTGGATGTTGCGAGTTTAAAAGCGGAATTTGAGTATCAATATCAGAAGGAAAATGGAAGTCGTTTACGGACTAAACTATTCGCCTATAACAATAAATTGAATGCCTATGGAAGTCGTTTTTCGGGTGTTACTAATTTTATGTTTTCAAATGCAGTAACAAGTTCTATTATTAAAAAAATGCTAGGAATAGCTGCTAAAAGAAGTCTGCCCTTAATTTCAAGTATTAGTTTAGGTAAATACAGTCAAAATCCTGTAAATAAGATTATTAACTCAAATTCAATTAAAATTGTTTATATTTTTTATGATGAATTTACAAATCACCTAGACTCCGAAATTGGTCAAGACGCCTTGCAACTTTTACAAGCTTTAAATTACGACGTGAAGTTTATTAAACACGACGAGTCAGGTCGTGCATTTTTGTCTAAAGGGTTTCTGGAACAGGCTAAAAAAGTTGCTAATAAAAACGTGTCTATTTTTTCCGAAGTTATTTCAGAAACAACACCATTAATCGGTATCGAGCCATCGGCTATTTTAACGTTTCGTGATGAGTATATCAAATTAGCTAATAATAAAGATGCAGCCAAAAAACTCGCTAAAAATTGCTTTTTAATTGAAGAGTTTCTTCAAAATGAAATCCTATTAGGAAATATAAAACCGGATCAGTTTACTACAGAAACCAAAACTATTAAGTTTCATGGGCATTGTCATCAAAAGGCGCTAAGCAATCAGAAAACAAGTTTTGATATTTTAAATTTACCCAAAAACTATCGTGTAACCATTATTCCAAGTGGTTGCTGTGGTATGGCTGGAAGTTTTGGTTATGAAACCGAACATTATGAGGTGAGTATGCAAATAGGTGAGCAAACACTGTTTCCGGCTGTTAGAAAAGCTACCGCAGAAACTATAATTTCCGCCAATGGCACTAGTTGCAGACATCAGATTAAAGATGGTACAAATCGCGTGGCATTTCACCCCATATCTATACTAAAACAAGCGTTGTTGTAAGTTGCTTATTTTTAAAGAGTTGATTATGGTTTCTTTATAAAAAGGGAAATAAATTTGGCAGCTAATTAAAAATCCATTTTTGTTTCTGTGATAATACAATTACATTAGCTACAAAAAATTGGTTGTATGGCAGGAAATTCCTTCGGAAATTTATTTAAATTAACAACATTTGGCGAGTCGCACGGCCTAGCCATCGGTGGAATTATTGATGGTTGTCCTCCTGGATTGGAAGTCGATTTTGATGCTATTCAACAAGAGTTAAACAGACGAAAACCTGGTCAATCTGAAATCGTCACTCAACGTAAAGAACCGGATACGGTTGAATTTCTATCTGGAATTTTTGAAGGCAAAACAACGGGGACACCAATTGGGTTTACTATTCAAAATGCGAATCAGAAATCCAAAGATTACTCTCATATCAAGGATGTTTACCGCCCAAGTCACGCGGATTATACATATGATAAAAAATATGGTATTCGGGATTATCGTGGTGGTGGTCGTAGTTCAGCACGAGAAACTGCTTCTCGAGTAGTGGCGGGAGCTTTAGCTAAACAAGTTTTGAAATCGGTGAAAATTCATGCCTATACATCATCTGTAGGGGATATATTTTTAGAAAAACCATATCAGGATTTAGATTTTTCGAAAATTGAATCCAATGCCATCCGTTGTCCAGATGCCGTTACCGCAGACCGGATGATTGAAAAAATTAAAGCCATCCGAAAAGAAGGTAATACGATAGGAGGAACCATAACCTGCGTGTTACAAAATGTACCTATAGGTTTAGGTGAACCTGTTTTTGATAAGCTTCATGCTGAATTAGGGAAAGCCATGTTGTCCATAAACGCCGTAAAGGGTTTTGAATATGGCAGTGGTTTTTGTGGTGCAAAAATGACCGGTACCGAACATAACGATTTATTTAATGCAGATGGTTCTACAAAAACCAACTTATCTGGCGGTATTCAAGGAGGTATAAGTAATGGCATGGATATTTATTTCCGTGTGGCCTTCAAACCTGTAGCAACGGTTATTCAGAAACAAGAAGCTTTAAATTCAAGTGGAGAACTAGTGGACATGCAAGGAAAAGGACGCCATGATCCATGTGTTGTTCCAAGAGCAGTACCCATTGTTGAAGCTATGGCAGCATTGGTGTTAGCGGATTATTTTCTCTTAAATAAAGTATATTAATACAGTAAAACTATAACGATTTAGATTAACGATTTATGAAGAAACTCGCATTACATTGGCAAATTATACTCGGAATGGTTTTAGGTGTTGCTTTCGCCTTAATTATGTCCAAATTCGAATTTGGAAGCCAAATAATAACGGATTGGGTTAAACCTTTCGGAACAATTTTTATCAATTTATTGAAACTTATTGCCGTTCCTTTAATATTAGCATCCTTAATTAAAGGTGTTTCAGATTTAAAGGATATTTCCAAATTATCGAAAATGGGAGGCAGAACCATTGGAATTTATATTGTTACGACGCTCATAGCCGTATCAATAGGTTTAGCTGTGGTGAACATCATTCAGCCTGGTAAATCTATTTCCGAAGAAACCCGAACCGAACTCGTAGAAAGTTATAAGTCTGATGCTGAAGGTAAAATTGCCGATGCTGAAAAGCAAAAAAATGCGGGACCTTTGCAAGCTTTAGAGGATTTAGTACCAAGCAATATTTTCCAAGCAGCCAGTGATAATGGCAACATGCTACAGGTTATTTTCTTTGCTATTCTATTTGGATTAGGATTGATATTAATTCCAGAAGAAAAATCAGAGCCTGTAAAACAATTTTTTGATAGTTTTAATGAAGTAATACTCAAGCTAATTGATTTAATAATGCTTGCCGCTCCTTATGGTGTTTTTGCTCTATTAGCAGCTTTAGTAGTAGAAGCGCCTAGTGCCGATTTATTTAAAGCCCTTGGCTGGTACGCATTCTGTGTCATTTTAGGTTTAGCGCTTATGATGGCTGTTTATGCCGCTTTAGTTTTTGTTATAACTAAACGAACACCGAAGTTTTTCTTTAATGGAATAGCGCCTGCACAATTATTAGGTTTTTCAACCAGTAGTAGTGCCGCTACCTTACCTGTAACTATGGAACGTGTTGAAGAGCATTTAGGCGTTGATGAAGAAGTTACCAGCTTTGTATTACCTATTGGAGCAACCATCAATATGGATGGAACCAGTTTATACCAAGCCGTAGCAGCTGTTTTTATTGCGCAAGCTTTTGGTATGGATTTAAGTTTTGGTGTGCAATTAGGGATTATTGCTACAGCAACTTTGGCCTCAATTGGTAGTGCTGCTGTACCCGGAGCTGGAATGGTAATGCTCGTCATAGTTTTAGCTCAAGCTGGAATTCCAGAAGCCGGATTGGCTTTAATTTTTGCCGTGGATAGACCGCTTGATATGTGCCGAACCACAGTAAATATTACGGGTGATGCAGCTGTTTCTATGATAGTGGCTAAATCTGTTGGAAAACTTGGTGATCCCGACGTTAAAAATTGGGATGATAATTATGCCCGAAAAAATAAGTAAAAATTGATTTACTGCCTTATTTTAGTAACTAATTAATGTAAAGTAACGCTTATGAATGTGTGTTTTTTAATGTATCCTTGGGAGAAAATAGACCCAGAAAATGATACCAGTCTCGCTTTGATAAAAGAATGTGTAAAGCGAGGTCATGGTGTAGCACTATGTTCACCTGCAAATTTAACAATTCGTAATAGCGTTACAAATGCTTTTTGTACCGTAATTAACCGAATGGAGAAAGTACCGGCTTCCTTAAAAGCCTTTTATAAAAAAGCAGTTTTACGTGAAGAAATGTTACCGCTTGCTGGTTTTGATGCTATTTTTTTTCGCGCAAATCCACCTTTAGATCCAATTATGCTTAATTTTTTAGATTCGGTTAAGGATGATGTCTTTATTATTAATTCTTTAGAAGGCATGCGTGAAGCGAATAACAAGCTATATACAGCGGCTTTTGGTGATGCACACAGCAATATTATTCCAAATACACACGTATCTAAAAATAAGAACTATTTAGTCCGACAAATTAAGGAATCCAAAGCTGATAAAATGATTATCAAACCGTTGAATGGTTTTGGTGGATCGGGTGTGATTCTTATAGAGAAATCGGCCATGAGCAATATTAATTCACTTTTAGATTTTTATATAAATAGTAGTGATGGAACTTCCAATTATGTTATTCTTCAAGATTATATTGAAGGTGCAGATGAAGGCGATGTGCGCATTTTAATGCTCAATGGTGAACCCATTGGTGCTATGAAGCGCGTTCCCGGTTCAGATGATCATCGTTCTAATGTGTCTGCTGGCGGATCGGTTCAAAAACATACATTGACAAAAGCTGAAAAAGCTTTGTGTAAACAAATTGGACCTAAATTAGTTAAAGATGGTCTGTATTTTGTTGGTATTGATGTTATAGGAGGAAAGCTGGTGGAAGTAAATGTGATGTCGCCAGGTGGAATAACGTATATCAACAAAGTTTATAAGAACAAATATCGGGTAGAAGAAAAGGTTATCGATTTTCTAGAAAGTAAAGTACTGGATAATGTAGAAGCGTTTAATCGGAGATCGCGTTTGCGTAAAACGGTTGAAGATGCTTAACTAGCTTTAGTTAAAAACACGCTCATTATGTTGCTTTCACCTCTTAAAAAACCGTTAGTTTCTGTAAATTGGTTGCATAATCATTTAGATGCTTCTAACCTTATTGTTTTAGATGCAACCATTCCAAAAGTTTCAGAGTTAGATGATGTAGTTCATAAAAAGGAAGTCATTCCAAACACCTTGTTTTTCAATTTAAAACAAAAATTTAGTGATGTGTCTGCGCCATTTCCAACCACATTTCCAACATTAGAACAATTTCAACATGAAGCCCAACAATTAGGTATTCAACAAAATAGCACTCTCGTTGTGTATGATGATAAAGGTGTCTATTCAAGCGCGCGTGTTTGGTGGTTGTTTAAAGCCTTTGGTTTTCATAATGTTGCAGTTTTAAACGGTGGATTACCAGCGTGGAAAACAGCAGGATTTGAAGTTTTAAACAATTATGAATCTGTCAAAAGTATAGATGATTTTCAAGCGGAAAAACCCCAAAATCATATGGTGTTTTTTGACGATATGCAGCAAAACGTTCAATTAAATCAACGATTAGTTGTAGATGCACGTTCGGAGTTACGGTTTAAAAGCTTGGTCCGTGAACCACGTGTAGGTTTGCGTCGTGGAACGATACCGAGTTCTGTAAATATACCTTATGAAAGCTTATTAGATTCAGGAATTATGAAATCTGAAAGTGAATTACGGACTATTTTTTCTAAAATAGCTAAACCACATGATGCGCTTACGTTTTCTTGTGGATCAGGAATAACCGCTTGTGTTTTAGCACTAGGCGCAGAACTGGCTGGTTATCACAACTTGGTGATATATGATGGTTCTTGGACAGAATGGGGAAGTTTAATACCAGAATAAAATGCGATATGGAAAAATTATCAATTGAAGCCATCATCAAAAAAATAGAACATGAAGAACGTTTTTATGCTGTTTCTGATGATTATTCCTTCACTTTAAAAATAGATTCTTACGTTCATTATGTATGTTCGGCCATTCACGATGGTCATCAGTTTAGAACAGAACTTTGGGAGAATTGTTTGCACACGGAATATGAGCGTTGGTACGAGGAAGATCCTGCAACGAAGGCCATGATTGCAACACATCCTATTGTTATTGCGGGATGCGATTCGCGTTTTGAATACGACTTAAATCGGCCACCGGAAGAAGCCATTTTTGAAACTGCTTGGGGAAAACAACTATGGAAACAGCCACTCCCAGAAGCAATGAAGGCCAAAAGTTTACAAAAGCACACTAATTTTTATAAAGTGGTTTCGGCATTAATAAAGAAGATAGAAGAAAAATACAACGGTTGTATTGTTTTTGATATGCATAGCTACAATTGGCAACGTTGGAACCGGGAAGTGCCAACTTGGAATATAGGAACTAGTAATATTGATAATAAACGTTTTGGGACTTTGGTGGAAGCATGGAGAAATCGCTTATCACAAATTCAACTTCCTCATAAAATTGCACAAACGGCAAAAGTTAATGATACCTTTCAAGGGAATGGTTATTTCTTAAAATACATTACTCATAGTTTTAAAAACACACTAGTTCTCGCCACAGAAATTGCTAAAATTTATGGTGATGAGTATCATCAAGTTATTTACCCTGAAGTTGTGGAAGCGGTTGCAGATCAATTAGAAACGCACATTCCAGAGCAAGCTTCTAATTTTTTGAAGTATATTTAAAATAAACTGAATACGCATTATGACGAACGATTACCAAGATTTATTTGATATAGATACCAATTTAAACAGATTGGTAAAAAAGATAGAATTACTTAACTATATAAACCCTTTAAATATTGAAAGTGAAAAAAAGCAATTTTTCACTTCAAAATATAATTACGAGCCAAATTTTAAATATCCTAAAGTGAAGTTTAACGGCTATAAACTTCATAGATTGTTCTTTTCACAACGTCTGGAACGCATTGAAGATTCAGACATCAGACAGCTTTATGAAGATATAATTTATGAGTATTCTGGAAAAATAGAATGTATTGACACCATAAATCAAGGTCGAAAATTTTACTTTAATAGTTTAAAGAGTTTTGGAACTCCAACGGAAAAAGACATCGAAAACGCCAAGTTTATTTTGCGTTTTGATGATGATGAACCTTCCGAGGATTTAATATCTAAATACAGTGTTCAGGAAGCCCAAACTTATTTTGAAGATTTTTCCAAGCGTTACGATTTTAAATATCATCTGAAATTTTCTACTAATATTTCGGCAGCAGCCATGGTTCAGAATAATACGCAAACCTTATTGCTTAAGAAAAATCATAAGTTTAGTAAAAATCAGTTAGAAGTACTTGCAAATCACGAAGTTGGTGTGCACATGGTAACGACGTTTAATGGATTAAGTCAGCCCTTAAAAATATTTTCAAGTGGTTTTCCAAATAATGTAGAAACTCAAGAAGGCTTAGCGGTTTATGCGGAATATATGTCAGGATGTTTAACCATGAAACGTTTAAAAGAATTAGCGTATCGTGTTATTGCAGCCGACTCGTTAGCAAAAGGCTACAGTTTTGCAGATACATTTGATTTGCTTCACAATCAATATAAAGTGCCACGCGATAGTGCATTTACCATTACATTGCGCGTACATAGGGGAGGTGGTTTTACGAAAGACCATTTGTATTTGTCTGGATTAAAAAAGGTTTATCAATACGCCCAAAATGATGGTGATTTAGATGTGCTGTTAACAGGAAAGGTAACCTTGGAGTATTCAGATGCTATTTACAGATTACAAAAATTAGGATTGGCCGTAACTTCCAAGCATTATACAGAATCTTATCGTACTAATAAAAACACCAATACAACAATCGATTTTATTCTAAACAGTTTGAAATAAAAACCTTAAAGAATTTTTCGTCTATTGACGGATTGCCAATACTTAAAAAGGCGTAGACTCTCACATTATTAAGAATTTGATTCGTTCCTAATTAACAGAAATTAGGGTCAAACTAACAGCATTCTTTAAGGTTTCGTGATACAGAACAAGTTATTTGTTATTTGAGACGTTTTCTAATGAGAATGCGTGATTAGGACGTTTCAGTACGTGAAACCACGCTTTTGATTAGAATTCCAAAACGTTTTGTACCTTTTAAAAAAGTTAATTTTATGAAAAAACCAGATTTCCAGGGTTTAAAAGCTTTATTTATTAATTGCACTTTAAAAAAGTCTCCACAAAAAAGCCATACTGAAACCCTTATTAATGTCTCCAAAAGCATCATGGATAAAGAAGGGGTAAAAACGGACGTTATTCGTTTTATTGATGAAAATGTTGCGGTTGGTATTTATCCCGACATGACAGAACATGGATGGAAAACCGATGTTTGGCCAGAATTATTTAAAAAAGTAATGGACGCTGATATTCTCATTATTGGAACACCCATTTGGTTAGGTGAAAAATCGTCGGAAGCACAAAAACTCATTGAGCGATTATATGCCATGAGCAGTAAAACCAATGACAAAGGTCAATATATTTTTTACGGAAAGGTTGGTGGTTGTATGATTACAGGAAATGAAGATGGCGTAAAACATTGTGCTATGGGTATTTTATACGCCATGCAACATGTTGGATATTCCATACCACCACAAGCTGATTGTGGTTGGATTGGTGAAGTAGGCCCTGGTCCAAGTTATGGTGATACAGAATGGCAAGATGAAAAAATAAATCCGCCAGTTGGTTTTGATAGCGATTTCACTAATAGAAATACGACATTTATGACCTATAATTTGTTGCATTTAGCCACTATGTTGAAAGCACAAAATGGATATCCTAATTATGGAAATTCTCGCGAGGATTGGGATGATGGAAGACGTTGGGATTTTGAAAATCCAGAATATCGCTAGTTACTCTAATTTATTTGTCTAAAATTATTTGGCTGTAGAAACCATCTTTAAGATCTTCGGTTCGCAACTGTGGTACAACTGAAAAGTTGTTCTTAAAATAGTTTAATTGTGGGCTGCTAACAGCTGGTATTGGCGTACCACCTGTTTCCCAGAAAAAACTCGTGTTTTTTGGCGTGTTAATAGTTGTGTTTCCAATTGCTTTAGTGTCATATTTAACTAGAAATTTGCTGTTATTATGGGGTAGGAGAATATACGCTGTTTTAAATATGGAAGTTTGTTGATGTTGTGTATTATTTGTTAAAGCTTGCTTATTTATCGGGATAAATACAGCGATAAAAGCCATCATCGTGCTAAAAACAAATAGAGTTTTAATAATACTCCTCTTTAATTTAAAAATACTTAAAATCATTAAACCGGATATTAATATAAATGGTAAAAAGAAGCGGTATTGTGGTGATGTGTTCCATAAAATGATCATAGTTGCAACAAGCATGATATAGAAAACCCAATAGCCTTTTTGGTGAAACCATTTTTTAATGATAAACGGTAAAATAATTAAAAGAATTATTAATATTTTATTAAATATGCCATGAATTCCAGAGGCAAATAGCCAGTGCTTCATACGCTCTATTAAAGATGTTTTGGCAAAAACGTCCGGAGTCATTTGATAACCATAAGCCAAACCATAATCTTTAAAATAAAAGGCAATAGTTTCAGGAAGATGCCAGTCTAATTTAAGGCTATCAAGCCCCCAGAAAGGATACAATGGATTTCCGGTAATGATTGTATTTTTGATGATTAACAGGCAGCTTGAAACTCCTAAAATCGAAAATATACTTACGTTTAAAAATCGTGTTTGTTTATAAAATTTCGCATAAACAGCAATTGGGAACAGTATAAATGGGAAAGCTGTAAGTTTGATGCACACCATAAATACTGTTAATAGGGTGAGGGATAGAAACACATCTTTTTGGTATTCGCCATAGGTAGTAATAAATTGATAAAAACTAATTACCGAAAGCACATAAATGGCTAAATCTGGCGATGGTGCGCTTATGAATTGAAAGAGTAGGAGGTTTACAATAGGAAATAATCCAATAAGCAAATATCTTTTAGGGGGAATGCCGGATTTACAATAAGTATTTATGTTTACGATGGCGTAAACATTTGCTAGGAGTAAAGCTAAACCGCTTAAATCGTTAAGAGAATTGGTTAAGAAACTGAAGCTAAAGGCACTTTGTAGAATATGCCAACCGGAAGTTTGTCCTAGAAATAAATGTAAATTCACCAACCCTTTTACAAAACCGTAATTATTGAGCCAAGCAATGGTTTGAATATAATAGGTTTCATTATCCACTAATAATGGAGCAGAAGCGCATTGTGCTAAAATGAGGATTGTAATTACTGCTAATAAACTCTTAAAAAAAACGGATAAGCCTTTAAATTCAAGAACGAAACTCTTTAAAATGGCCTTTATATATTTTAAATTAAGACCTAGTAAAACACAGGATATTAGTATTAAAACAACATGATAGTTAACATTTACAGGAAATCCAATAGCCCAAAACCCTGTAAAGAGCATGATACCAAATAATCCATGAAATATGGTAATGATAAAATTACATGCTTTTATTCTTAAAACTCGATTCAGGCTTACACCAAAAATGATACTTATGAAAATGATGTAAATCCAAGAAAGGAGTATTAATAGCATATTTATGACAACCGGTTTAGTGCTTTATAAACTTATCATAAAAAAGGCATTTTGGCAAGTTGTATCTCCCAAAATGACAGATGCATTTTTAATGACCACATACTATGCGACCATCAACCATGGTTAATTTACGGTCTGCCATATTAGCCAACTCTTCATTATGTGTAACAATAACGAAGGTTTGTCCAAATTCGTCCCGTAATTTAAAAAATAGATTATGTAAGTTTTCAGCCGATTCGGAGTCTAAATTTCCGGATGGTTCATCAGCAAAAATAATTTTCGGATTGTTAATTAACGCACGAGCTACGGCAACCCGTTGCTGCTCGCCTCCAGAAAGTTCATTGGGTTTGTGTTGTGCACGATCTTTTAATCCTAAAAAATCTAATAATTCGGTTGCGCGTTTTTCGGCAGCAGCTTTATTGGTTTTTTTAATGTAGGCCGGAATACACACATTTTCAATGGCTGTAAATTCTGGTAATAGTTGATGAAATTGAAAGATGAATCCAATTTCTTCATTTCGAAATTTTGCTAATCCTTTTTCAGATAAACTACTGATGTCAGTATTGTTAATAGCAAAGGTGAAATCTTCTTTTTTTGACGGTTTATCTAGCGTGCCTAATATTTGAAGAAGCGTTGTTTTTCCAGCGCCCGATGCACCAACAATAGAAACTATTTCGCCTGCTTTTATATGTAATTCAACACCTTTTAAAACGTGTAAATCTTCGTAGTATTTGTGAATATTTTTTGCTGAAATCATTGCTGTAAAATGAACAAGCAATGTAATACTTTAAATAACGCTTTACAATTATGAATTTGATTTCTTGTTGAAAATTTTCTTCACATTATTGTAATCAATAAAGTATTGAACTTTTAACGAAAATGAATTTTGAATAGGCTGATTTAGTAGTCTGTCAAAATTATTTGTAAAGTTAAGTTCCGCTTCTGAATCGTAATTAAATAACTGATTTCTATACAAAGCCGTTAAAAAGCTTCCAGGAGCAAACTGCCACGAATAACTTAAGTCTAAATTCCAAGTACTAAAGTTAATATTAGGATCATCTAATCCTGCGTCTTCAAAGGAAACGTTTGTCTCCAGTAAACCGCCATCCTCTTGTAATAGGTAGATGTTATCATCATAAAGAACTGTACTCCAATAATTTCTAAATGTTAGATTTAGTGAATGGAACGGATTAAAACTATAAGAACCCGTAATACTATTTACCATTGTTTTTTGATCCCGATTTCCAAAAACAATAGCATCTGCTGTATTATCTGCATAACCACGATCACCATTAATTTTATCATAATCAAAAGAATAAATAAGTAATAATTTATCGTTTAATTTTAATCGCGGACTAATGCCAAACCAAATATTGTTTGTTTCTCTGCCATCTTCAAAAAACGTAGCACCTCCAATATTGGCATCAATAGCAAACTTTTTATTATAATTTGAAGAAATCCAAACATTTCCATTTAACCGGTTTTCATAAACAAAATAGCGTCCTTCGGCACGAGGCTCAAAATAATCGTATTGTTTTCCAGGTTGAAAATTTACATTTCCACCAAAACCGTGTAAGCTTTTTAATTGAGCAGAAAAAGAAGCGCCAATGGTACTTCCTGTATATGTACTAGGGTTTGATAAACGGTTATAGTCTATCCATGTATTAAAATTATATCGGAGGAAATTACTTGTTGGTTCAAATGTGCGATAAGACGCTTCCACACCAAAATTGCTGAAATTGTTTCTAAACTGAAGACCTAAATCGTTGATATCATATGTGTCATCCGCAAATTCATGTCCAACCCAATATTGCCAATTTCCAAAAACTTTGGCTAATTCTAAGGTATAACTATATCCTGTCTCCGTACCAGACTCCAAATTAACGTTACTCATTTTTAATTCGGCTTCCAAATTATAGGTGTTTTTCTTGGTGGTTAAATCTGCTAAAAGGCCAGTAACATTGGCATCCCGAAAATGGCCATTTCTAGTAACGTTGGTATTTATTAAACTAACAGATGAGTTTTGATTAAATTGTTGATCCACCACTAAAATATTATAATTTGCAAGTGGTTCTACCAATTCTTTACGACTAGTGTAGGTGTCTAAATTGGTAACTTTAGCATATGTTTTTTCTGTAATAGCATTAAAAACCCCAACACCTAAACCGTTTTTTGTTCTTCCGGATACTTTTAGGGCGTTTAAAACCTTGGTTTGACTTGGATAATCTTGAACCTCTTCATTTGGATCTAATGATACCGAACCTGAAGGTTCATTTCCAACACGCCGCGAGAAGAATAAGTCGCCTTTTGTAAAAAGATCCACACCTTCCGTAAAAAACTGACGCTGTTCAGAAAAGGTTTGTTCAAAAGGGCCTAGATTTAATTCCACTCGATCAAAACCGGCTTGACTGAAGTCTGGTATTAATGTAGCATCCAACGTAAAGTTTTCGGTGATACCATATTTTAAATCCATTCCGGCATTGAATTGAGTTTCTGTGTCTCCATCATAGGTATTAACAATTCCTGATACAAACGGATAGAATGTAAGTCTTGTTGGCGGATCTAAATTGGTTAAACCTTTTAATTGACCGTTGTATATTCCTACATTTCCTTTAGTAACATCAATTGGGTTCCATGTAAACTGGGAACGATTCCTTCGATAATGTCTATGAATTTGTAAACCCCAAGTTGGAACTTCTTGGTTAGAAAAACGTAAGGTTCTGTATGGTATTTTCATTTCAACAATCCAACCATCATCTACAATTTTCACCGCACTTTCCCACACAGCATTCCATCCAAAATCCTCACCAATTCCTGGCGATTCAATTGCATCTGCTTGAACGCCAGAACTGAAAACAAAAAATTCAGTATTATTTTGTCCGTCGTTATTTGGATTTAAAATAAATCCGAAAAAATCAGATTGACCAAAGTCATCACGACGGGTTAATTGACGCATAATATCTTTGGGATTATCATATAAATAAGCGCCAACATAAATAGCATCATCATCATAAGTTATTTTTACAACGGTACGGGTTTCATGCGTTTCTTTTACACCCATTTCTGGGTCAAACTGAATGAAATCTTTGGCTTCTTCTACATTTTTCCACGATTCATCATCCAGAATACCATCAATTTTTGGTGCGGAGGTTGTTCGTGTTATATTTAAGGTTTTCTTCTCTTGCGCAAAGGTGATTATATAGCAAAATGAGAATACTAAAAGAAACAGCCTGTTTTTCATGTGGTTTTTGGAAGATTGATTTTATAGTTTTATAGACTACAAAAAATTAAAGTTGTTACACTTTGGCTGCAAATCTAAACGGCTTAATTAAAAAAGAATCGTAATTGAACGTTAAAAACAAGGTTTTAATTATGAATTGTTTACGTTTCAAGTCTTTATATTGTTACTTTTTTTAATACAATAAATGAATTAGAGTTATTCGTTAAACGACTGACATTTGGAGGAATACTATTTTTGGAATACTATTTGCATTTCTAATATTAGAATTAGTTAAAATATATGAGTTTAGAAAAATTAAGTAAATCAAAAAAACTGGTAGTCGGTTTGTTTTTTGATGCCATGGGATATGTGTCGTACATATTTCCGCCTTTCGATTTTGTTTGGGCGCCATTATCAGCATATTTAATGAGCAAGATGTATGCTGGTAGGAAAGGTAAAATTGCAGCTGCTTTCTCTTTTGTGGAAGAAGCCTTGCCTTTTGTGGATATTATTCCATCGTTTTCAATTATGTGGTTTTATACCTTTTATTTGTCTACAGACGAAAAATCAGTAGAATTAATAGAAGAAGAAAAAAAAAGAGTGATTAAATAATCACTCTTTTTTTATAGTTTATAAGGAATAGGTGAGTCCTAAACTGAAATTTCGTCCCATATTAAAAATACCATCCGGTTTTAAGCGTGACAGATGATTAACATAAGTTTTATCCGTTAAATTAGTTCCTGAAATAATGATGGACAAATCATTATTAAACACTTTAATATTTCCACCAAACCCCGCGCTTAGTAAATTGTAACTACCGGTTGCTGTTTCAAAAGTACTCACGTTATCTTGGCTAAACACGGATTTTAGCTTAACAAAAGCATACATATTTGTTTCTTCCTTATAATCAAATTCTACACGAATGGTATTGTTTATACTATTTGCAGGAATTAAAGGTAAATAATCACCTGAATCTAATTTTCCGGTAACTGTTTCAAAACTACTTTCATAGTGCAGCCAATCTAAAGGGTGTGGATGAAAATGCAAACCAATTTCACCACCATATAATGCAGAATTATCCTGAACATAGTTGTAAACAGGTGTGTTATTTATAGATGTCCCGTTTGGTGATAAGTAGATGTAATCATTTACGTGATTATAAAAACCGTTTACAAAAAACTCAATATGCTCGCTTTTAAACTCTAAAGCCAAATCGGTTTGAAAATTTTGTTCATTATTTAAATCAATATTCCCAATTTCATATCTATTTGTACCATGATGAACACCATCTGAAGTTAATTCAGCTAAATTAGGAGCTCTAAAACCTGTTGCCAAATTTAAACGTGCTGTTATATTTTCAGTAAGATTCGTTTTTACACCAAAAGCACCATTAAAACTATTGAAGGTTTTATTTATGTTATTGTCAATTTGTAGCCAGCGGTTGTCATATCGTGCACCTAATTGTATATCGAATTTTTCAAAATGAATATGTGACATGGCCAAAATACCAAAATCATTAGTAACGGCATTTGGAATTAATTCTTCTTCACCATAATTAGTATTCACTTGATTCATACCTTGAACACCAACAATTGTTTCAAATTTACCCAAAATAGGTAAGTGGTATTTCACATCATAATTAGCAGTTTTAAGCTTCATTTGAAGGGCAGGATGTAAGGTTTCATGTTCTTCGTCATGATGTTCGTCTTCATGCTCATCGTGATCTTCCTCATGATCGTGGTCGTGATCATGATCATGTTCATCTTCAAATTCGTTACGGTTATTATAGATATACCCTAAATTAAATTCCAATTTCGAATTATTAAAAAACACGGTTGAGCGCGAACTAAATATATGATTCGTTAATTCCTGATATGGCAATAAAGGCGTTTTATTAGTTGATTGCTCACCAATGGCTTCTGGAATTCCTATTTTGGAATGATTGACATTATAACGAAAATCTGTCTTGAAGTTCGTAGATTGGTAGCCAAGGCCCGCTTTAAAATCTTGTTCTTTAAAACGTGTGTTGGTCACGCGATAATCGGCTGTATTGTAATCGGCATGTTCTGTAACACTACCTCTAAATAACACCTTAAACGCTTCGCCAGATGCTTTGTAACCAGCATTTGTACTGTAACCTTGAGTATTGGTGAAATAAGTTCCGCCAAAGTCTGCATTACTCGAATTTTGATGCGCAAATTTTTCGGGATTAATATATAAAACGCCACCAAGTGCATCACTTCCATAGAGTAAGGATGCGGGACCTTTAATGACTTCTACACTTTCTACACCAGCGTCGCTTAAACCCAGTCCATGTTCATCACCAAATTGCTGATTTTCTAATCGGACCCCTTGAGTATATACTAGAACACGGTTGGAACTTAAACCGCGAATTACAGGTTTGGTAATACCTAATCCTGTGCTAACACCTTCAACACCTGCTATATTAGAAATACCTTCGCCCAAAGTAACGGCTCCAGAAGCTTTTAATTCTTTAATAGTTTGGCGCTCCACCTTCATTACATTATCACTTTGAAGCTTATGGAAAGGTGTGGATATAATTACCGCTTCCATTTCTATGGCTGAACTAGATAATGTTAATGAAATAGTATCGGTTGTAGGAATAACTAAATTCATAGATTTTGTTCCATATCCTACAAAAGAATAGACTAATGAATATGATCCTGACGGTAAATTTTCAATGTTGAAAATACCATCAAAGTCCGTTGTGGTGCCTTTTTCTAATTGGGGAAAATAAATATTTACGAAAGGTAAACCTTCGCCGGTTTCAGCATCTGTAACGATGCCAGTAATATTGTTTTGACCCATAGCTATTGATGCCATGGATAAAAACAATAGATATAAAATTGTTTTCATGTATAATGTATTAAGTTAAAATGTAATAAAAAATAGGTATTAACTTAAAACAGGTGGTCCTCTAAGGGAAAAATGAAGTTGTTGAAATGGGCTTAAAAAAAAGTATTGTGAGGTAGAAACTTCATGATTCTCGGTAACATTTAAAATGTTGAAGTTTTCCGGAATATGAAAAAATTGATTTGCTAATTTAAATTTGTAAAATTCACACTCTAAATCAAGTGTATGGAAATGCGTTGTCGATTTATCAATACAGACTTCATGTTTATGGTTTTCAAAGACATGAGCAACCTTTACAGCAGCAGGTAAGAGTATAGCACAAACTAAAAGTATTGTGAATCCTTTAAAAATGATATGTTTCTTAAGTTCCTGCACTAATCTAAAAAGCGTTTTAAACCAAATCGTTTGAGCATTTTCTTTTCAAATTCCCAGAAAAATTTAAACTGCCCAAAAAGCCAACCAAATGTAATCAAGAGGATTTGATAGAAAACAAGCCCAATAATAATAAATAAAATCCAGTAGAGCAGTGGATTTAAGTTTTCTTTAGTAATTCCCATGAGTTCAATTATAGGTCGTCCTACGACTAAAGATGAGCTTCCTGTTACCGCAAACACAATGAAAATACGAATAATTTCCCAACGGTATGTAACTTCCCAACGACTTTCAAGTTTTGTAAAAAGCCATAAGGTTATTTTTAATAAAAGGACAAATAAGATAATTGTATATACAAATTGAATAAGTAGGATTTCAGATAAAGGCAAAAGAAAGGCAAGTCTGAAACAAGAATACAGAAGGCCAATAATTCCTAAAGCAGGAAATATAAGTTGCCAGTTATGTTGAATTTCCCAAGTTTCTTTGAATTTTTTCATACCGCAAATTTGGGTGCAAAGATACTTTAAAATTGAGGATTATGCGAGGATAATTTCTGTTTATACTTCTCTTGAAAAAAAACAAAATAGTGGTAGAGTAAATAATTAAGCTCAAAGCCATAATTGATGCCTTGTTGATAATTAATGCTCATGTCGTATAAATTTTGATTATAACGTGAAGACACCACGCGTTTATTCCATTCCGTAACATATTGGATGTTTTTTGCCTCCAAAAAGGATTGGGTATAAAAATTTCTAGGTTTAGCACGTCTAGCCATCCAGGAATCAAATCCCGCTTCTATGATTATAACTTCATATTCCAATTCATCATTTACAAGCTTAATGGTGTCTTGAGTTTCTGTTACTTCCGTTTTTGAAATATTTCCAACGGTTTCAGGCGTTTTACAACTAACCATTAAACAGAGTATTACTAGGATGCTATATAGCAATTTCATAAATCTACTTTTCTTAAAATTACGAAATTCTGTAGAATTTAAGGTTGGTTCAATTATTTTTAACAAAAAAGTCAGACTGTTATGGTCTGACTTATTAATGTATAGTAGGTTTGATTTATTATTTTCCAAAAAGGCCACCTAAAATTCCGCCAAGTCCACCTTTCTTTTTACCGCTATTTAAAACCATTCCGGCAACATCATCTATAATACTACCATCGCCATCGGCATCTAAAATAGACTCCAAAAAGCTTTGTTCATTTTCTTTGGAGTTTCCGCTTAACAGACCTCCTAATAATCCTTCAATACCGGACGTGCTATTTACATTTTGCGCTCTAGTTTGTTTTCCTAAAACACCCATCAAAATTGGAGCTGCTACTTTAAGGATTTGGGCTACAGACCCGGCGTCAATTCCAGCTCTGGCACCAATAGCATTTTCTACATTGGCTTTTTTACTACCCAAAACGTGATTTAATATTTTATCACCTTCATGGGTTACGGAATCATCAACTCCACCGGAAAAAAGACTTCCAAGGTTATCAAGAATACTACCGTCATGTTTACTATTATTTAAGGCGCCTAATAATCCTTCAGCACCTTGAGGTGTGGCAGCATTACGTTTCATAGCTTGCATAAGTACTGGTAAAGCCATGGTTAAAACATCTTGTGTTTTACTTTCTGATTGTTTGGATTGTCCGGCAACACCGCTTATTATGGTTTTACCCATATCACTATTTAATAGATCTAATATTCCTGCCATGCTTTTTATATTTTAAAATGTTAGGGTTTCAAGGTAGTAAAAACTTTAAATATTTATTGTTTTTCTGTTTTTAATATACTGATAATCTGCGAGGCAAGTTCGGTTCCAATTCTGTCTTGTGCTTCATTAGTTGCCGCTCCAATATGCGGAGTTAATGATATTCTACCATTCATCAAAACTTGAATGGCTGGTGATGGTTCTTCTTCAAACGTATCTAAACCAGCAAAGGCAACCTTACCAGACTCTAAAGCCTTGACTAAAGCTACTTCATCTACAACGCCGCCTCGAGCCGCATTAATAATTCCAACACCATCTTTCATAATGCTAAATTCTTTCTCACTGATAACATATTCTTTTTGAGCGGGTACATGTAGTGAAATGAAATCAGCTTGTTTTAAAATTTCTGTTGTAGGTTTCGTTTTAATCTCTACATTAATAAATTGACCATTATAAAATTGAACTTTTATTGTAGCTTTACCAACATATTTATCACTAGCAATAACCTTCATGCCAACGCCTAATGCTATTTTAGCAACTTGACGACCAATACGACCAAAACCAATAATACCTAATGTTTTACCACGAAGTTCCACACCTTTAGCGTAGTTTTTCTTTAAGGATTTGAATTGCGAATCACCATCCAATGGCATGTTTCTGTTGGAGTCATGTAAAAAACGCACGCCTCCAAATAAGTGAGCAAACACAAGTTCAGCAACCGAGTGAGATGAAGCATCTGGTGTATTAATGACGTGGACATTTTTACTGCGTGCATATTCTACATCAATATTGTCCATTCCTACACCACCACGACCAATAATTTTTAAAGATGGACAACTATCTATTAAATCCTGACGTACCGTTGTGGCGCTACGAACTAATAATACCGCTATATTATGCTGGTTGATATAATTTGCTAATTGCTCTTGGGCAACTGTGGTTGTTAATACTTCATAACCTGCTTCCTCTAATGCTTCTATACCACTTTGCGAAACACCATCGTTTGCTAATACTTTCATTTAAAACTTGATTTTTGCTCCCAAAAACAAGAGAGCTTATAATTAAACACAATTTGTTATTTTATTTAACTGTTACGCTTTACGTTCCAGTTCACTCATAATATCCACTAAAACACCAACACTATCTAACGGCATGGCATTGTACATAGATGCGCGATATCCTCCAACACTTCTATGACCATTAAGCCCGTTAATACCTTCTTCGTCCAACATGGTTTCAAAAGTTTCTTTTAAGTCTTCGTTGGTCAAATTGAAAGTCGCATTCATTTTGGAACGATCTTCCTTCATAGCATAACCTTTAAATAATGGGTTCAGGTCTATTTCACTATAAATTAATTGTGCTTTTTTGTTGTTTTCTTTTTCAATAGCTGGAATGCCACCTAAATTTTTAAGCCACTCCATAGTTAACATGGATGTATAAACGGCAAAAACGGGCGGTGTGTTAAACATGCTGCTTTTACCAATGTGCACCTTATAATCCATCATTGATGGAATTTTACGAGATACTTTTCCTAAAATATCTTCACGAACCACCACTAATGTTGTTCCCGCAGGACCCATATTTTTTTGAGCACCCGCATATATTAAATCGAATTTGGTGAAATCTAATTGGCGCGAAAAAATATCACTGCTCATATCACAAACCATCGGAATATCACATTCTGGAAAGGATTTCATTTGTGTTCCAAAAATGGTGTTGTTAGATGTGCAATGGAAATAATCATAATCTGTTGGAATATCGTAACCTTTTGGGATGAAGTTGAAGTTGGCATCTTTAGATGAAGCCACTTCGTAAACATCATCGTAAATACGTGCTTCTTGAATAGCTTTATCTGCCCAGGTTCCTGTGTTTAAATAGCCTGCGCGTTTTTCAAGTAGGTTTAAAGCTACCATTAAAAACTGTGTACTAGCACCTCCCTGAAGAAACAAAGCTTTGTAGCCTTTACCTTCTAAACCGAGTAATTCCAAAGCCAAAGCACGTGCCTTTTCCATAACATCCACAAAGGGTTTACTTCTGTGGGAAATTTCGATTAATGATAAACCATTATCAAAATCTAAAATAGCTTCTGATGCTTTAAGCATCACTTCTTTCGGTAAAATGCAAGGTCCTGCACTAAAATTATGTCTTTTCATGGAATAATATAGTTTGTTATTTCCGTGCTTAACCTTCAGTGTTTCTGAAGAAAGTCGGAAATTAATATAATCTGTGATGGCTACAAAGGTGCTAAATTCTCATAAAAAAGCAGGTAATAAATCAATAACTTATCAACTAATTTTTAACAAAAACGAAATGGTATCTACGTTGTCTGCATAATCCCAAAGCTGCGGATTTTGCGTTTGTCCGAAGGAAACTTCAGAATCTACTAAACCGCTAGCAACCACACATTGAATTTTATCAGAATCGGCTTGAAGCTTGTTCTTTAAAGTTTTTGCATCCGAATAGTATTCATAGAAAACCGTAGCAATAGGCGAGGCGTAGCTACTGTCTTCTTTAATCATTAAAAACCCATTTTCTAACATATCAAATTCGCTCATTAAATAAACTGCCTTATTATAATCGTAGTTATTGGCGTATTTATTTTGGTGAATTATAGGGTGCCACTTGTACATAGCCTTAAAGAATTTTTGAAAATCGTAATCTTTAGGCACTAATAATTTTGATACATTTCTACAACCCAAGCCGTAGTATCTAAAAATATCTTCGGAAAGCGCTTCTAATTGCTCTTCCGTTTCATCACCTGAAAGAACAGCTAAAGAATTTCTGTTTTTACGAATAATTGACGGTTTTCCTTTGAAATAATATTCAAAATATCGAGCTGTATTATTGCTTCCAGTAGCGATTACGGCTTCAAAATTATCGAGCTTATCTGCAGTAAACCTAATTTTTCCTTTAAATTCTGGCTCTACCGTTTCAAGATATTTAGCTAAAAAAGGTAATAGATGTTTGTCATTAGTAGATTGTTTTACAACCACGTGATGTCCGGAAATTAAAACCGATAAAAAATCGTGAAAACCTACTAAAGGGATATTTCCAGCCATTATAATTGCGACCTTTTTAGGATTAACATTGTTAAAGTTATAGTTGTTAAGCCATTGGGTAATATTGCTTTCAGTCAGTGATTTAGACCAGCCATTAAAAGAGAAAATAAGATTCTCTCTAGTAAACCAGGCATTATGTTCTTGAGCAATTTTTATTTGATGTTTAAAGCCGTCAAAAAACAAATTGTTATGTAAAACTGCGTTGTTTTCTTCAAAGGGATCGGTAGAAAATTGTTTAAGAAATTTCCCTAATTCAACAAACGCGTTAATTCTTTGTCGTAAATCCATGTATGATTTGGTTATGAATGGTTTTGGCTTTATTTTTGCAACTGCAAATTTACATAAAGCAAGTGAGCAACAAAAGGTTTTAATTCTGATAATCTGGATTAATTATTGGAAATTCAAAAGAAACCTTTATTAAAAATTATATCGAAAGATTAAAAAATATAGAAAACAATGGCAATTATAATAACAGACGAATGTATTAATTGTGGTGCCTGTGAGCCAGAATGTCCAAACACCGCTATTTATGAAGGTGCTGATGATTGGCGCTATAAAGATGGCACCAGCTTAAACGGAAAGGTGGTTTTACCAAACGGTAAAGAGGTAGATGCTGAAGAAGCCCAAGAGCCAATAAGTGATGAAATTTACTACATAGTTCCTGATAAATGTACCGAATGTCAAGGTTTTCATGAAGAACCACAATGTGCGGCTGTTTGTCCTGTAGACTGTTGTGTGCCTGATGATGCACATGTTGAAACGGAAGAGGAATTAAACGCTAAGCAGCGTTTTATGCATCCAGATGCGTAAATTGGAATTAAGAATTAAGAATTAAGAATTAAGAATTGGGTAAGCCCTTTCGTAATAAAGACCTCCAGCTTAAGCTGGAGGTTTTATATTTTTATGGGTTTTATAAAGCATAAACACATTATTATTAAGGTCTTTAACAATTTCTAAAAACCATATTCAAACTATTCAAGTAATTAGTTACCTTTGCGGCTGCTTAACGAAACGTGAAAGCAGTAAAAATAAGTACAACTTTAAAAAGAGATTCCTGCTTTCGCAGGAATATGAGATATGAAAGCAGGCATCGTAGGATTACCAAACGTAGGAAAATCAACATTATTTAATTGTTTATCAAATGCCAAAGCGCAAAGTGCTAACTTTCCGTTTTGTACCATAGAACCTAATATTGGTGTGGTTAATGTACCAGATCCAAGACTTGAAAAATTGGAGTCCTTGGTGAATCCGGAACGTGTTTTACCTGCAACAGTTGAAATTGTTGATATTGCTGGTTTGGTAAAAGGCGCGAGTAAAGGTGAGGGTCTTGGCAATCAATTCCTAGCTAATATTCGAGAAACAGACGCTATTTTACATGTATTACGCTGTTTTGATAATGATAATATTGTTCATGTGGATGGTAACGTGAATCCTATTCGTGATAAAGAAACCATTGATATGGAATTGCAGCTGAAAGATTTAGAAACAGTTGAGAAAAAACTGGAAAAGGTGAAGCGAGCTGCCAAAACCGGAAATAAAGAGGCGCAGAAAGAAGAAGCGGTTTTACTTAAAATAAAAGCCGGTTTGGAAGCTGGTATTTCAGTCCGTGCTTTGGAATTCTCGGAAGAAGAAGATATCGATTTTGTAAAACCAAGTCAATTTATTACGGATAAACCTGTGATGTATGTTTGTAATGTGGATGAAGATTCCGCAAATTCAGGTAATGCTTATGTTGATAAGGTTCGTGAAGCCGTTAAAGATGAAAATGCTGAAGTTTTAGTTTTAGCAGTAGGAACAGAAGCTGATATTAATGAATTAGACGATTACGAGGAGCGTCAGATGTTTTTAGCTGATATTGGTTTAGAAGAGCCAGGTTCTGCTAAATTAATTCGTTCGGCTTATAAATTATTAAATTTACAAACCTATTTTACTGCAGGTGTTAAAGAAGTGCGCGCTTGGACTGTAGAAGTTGGAGCAACAGCGCCTCAAGCGGCTGGTGTTATTCATACTGATTTTGAAAAAGGCTTTATCCGCGCTGAAGTTATTGCGTATGATGATTATGTACAATTTGGTAGCGAAGCAAAAGTAAAAGAAGCTGGTAAAATGCGCGTGGAAGGAAAAAACTATATCGTAAAAGATGGTGATGTCATGCACTTCTTGTTTAATGTATAATTCGTTACAAGGTTATTCAAATTAGGTTAATTATGAAAGTGTGAATATTTTTATAAGCCTTTAATAATTATTGCCTAATAGAGTGTATAAGTCATTGGTTTTTTGTAAATAGTAGTTTATTAATTAGGGCATTCATTGAACGAAATTAGAAGGCGCTTCATAAAAAAAGTGTATTTTTAGGTATAAAATCAAAAATAATTATGGGCAAGAAACTATTAATTTTTATTGTAATTGCTATTGTAGCATTTGTTGTTTTAGTTTATGTATTTAAATTTGTGCTTGTAACAGCTTTAATAATTTCCGGGGTTATCGTTATTGCTCCACTGCTTTATTTTGCTTTTTTGGCGGGAAAATCTCAAGATTGATTCTCACTTGTAAAAATTAAATTCTTAAATATATCGGCAATAAGGATTTTATTGTAAAACTATTTTAAATTTACAATAAATGAATAAAACCTATACTTCCATTAATTGTAACGAAAATTTTGTGATAATTTGTTATTTATAACCATGGGTAACAAATCTTGGGTTAATAAAAGCCCCATTTTAGGGTTCATTTTTTTATTTTAGAAACGCGTAATAAATAGTGTGAATTATACCTAGTTCACTTATTAAATAAACCGTCATCTGTTTCTAACAGGTTGTTATTTATTGATAAGTTTTAAGCGATTTGTTATCCATTACCCGTAAAAAACAAAAAATTACTTGAGAAATCATCTAGTCTTATATTAGGGGATAATGTTCTCAACAACAAGCCATTTTTATTGTTAATTACTTTACAAAATAGGGGTTTCATTTTTTCATACGAAACCTTATATTAGCGTCATATCCAAAATTACCCTATTTATGTCTCAAGAAACCAAATATACCGAAGATAATATCCGTTCTCTGGATTGGAAAGAGCATATCCGAATGCGTCCTGGAATGTATATTGGTAAATTGGGTGATGGGTCTTCCGCTGATGATGGTATTTATATTCTGATTAAAGAGGTTTTAGATAACTCCATTGATGAGTATGTCATGGGAGCAGGAAAAACCATCGAAATATCTATTCACGGAAATAAAGTAACGGTGCGCGACTACGGTCGTGGTATTCCATTAGGTAAAGTGGTAGATGTGGTTTCCAAAATGAACACCGGTGGAAAATACGATAGTAAAGCCTTTAAAAAATCGGTTGGATTAAACGGTGTTGGTACGAAGGCTGTCAATGCGCTTTCCAGTTATTTTAGAGTCGAATCGACTCGAGATAACAAATCCGCATCAGCTGAATTTGAACAAGGAAATCTGACAAATCAAGAACTACTTGATGATACATCCCGCCGAAAAGGAACTAAAGTATCGTTTGTTCCAGACGAAACCATTTTTAAGAATTATAAGTATCGTAATGAGTATATCATTAAAATGCTTAAAAACTATGTGTACCTGAATATTGGTTTAACCATAGTTTTTAATGGTGAAAAATATTTTAGTGAAAATGGTTTGAAGGACTTGCTTATGGAAAATTCCAATGCAAACGATTTGCTGTATCCCATTATTCACTTAAAAGGCGATGATATTGAAGTTGCGTTAACGCATAGTAAAACACAATATAGCGAAGAGTATTATTCATTCGTAAACGGACAAAACACCACGCAGGGAGGTACCCATTTATCGGCTTTTCGTGAAGCTTTAGTAAAAACCTTTCGTGAATTTTACAATAAGAATTTTGATGCATCAGATGTGCGGAAATCTGTGGTTTCTGCTATTTCCATTAAAGTCATGGAACCCGTTTTTGAAAGTCAAACGAAAACCAAATTAGGATCGACAGATATGGGTGGCGACTTGCCAACGGTAAGAACCTATATCAACGATTTCGTTAAAACCAATCTAGACAACTTTCTACATAAAAACCCTGAAACTGCAGATAAGATTCTGCGTAAAATCCTTCAAGCTGAACGTGAGCGTAAGGAATTATCCGGAATCCGGAAATTAGCAAAAGATCGTGCTAAAAAAGCGAGTCTTCACAATAAAAAATTGCGTGATTGCCGTGTTCATTTTGGAGATACTAAAAACGAACGTAATTTAGAAACAACCTTGTTTATTACAGAGGGAGATTCAGCTTCTGGAAGTATAACAAAATCACGTGATGTAAATACACAAGCCGTTTTCAGCTTAAAAGGAAAACCGCTAAACTGTTATGGTTTAACAAAGAAAATTGTTTACGAGAATGAAGAATTTAACTTGCTTCAAGCTGCTTTAAATATTGAAGAGTCTCTGGAAGATTTGCGCTATAATAATGTGGTTATTGCTACCGATGCCGATGTGGATGGTATGCACATTCGGTTATTATTGATTACATTTTTCCTTCAGTTTTTCCCAGAATTGATAAAAGACGGACATTTATACATCTTGCAAACGCCATTGTTTCGTGTTCGTAATAAGAAAAAAACCATTTATTGTTATTCAGAGGAAGAGCGCCAAAATGCCATAGAAGAATTGAAACCAAAACCAGAAATAACCCGATTTAAAGGTCTTGGTGAAATTTCGCCTGATGAATTTCAGCATTTTATCGGAGCGGATATTCGTTTGGATCCTGTTATGTTGGATGATAATATGTCTATTGAAGATTTGTTAAGTTTCTATATGGGCAAAAACACACCAGATCGTCAGGAATTCATTATAAATAATCTTAAAGTAGAACTTGACATTGTGGAGGAGGTTAAATGAGAACGAGTAATGAAAAGGTAAAAAACGTCATTATTTCAGTATATTTTATACTGATAGTTCTTGCTGTGCTTTGGTTAACCATTTTTAGAGCGTTCAGTGAAATTGACAATAACCCCATTGTAGCATTTTTTGTGATTTTTTTAATCTTCATAGCCTTATTTTTAACCGTACATTTTATATCCAAGTATTTTGAATATGACAGCGACGGCTTGAAAGTTACCGTTACCAACAAAGGTTTGCTGCTGTCTGATTATTTAAATTATCGTGAACATACCGTAGAATTTGATAAATCCAGACTATCAGGATTTAAAATTAATAACTACATCATCTACAAGGAATTGGTGCTGTTTATCGATAGCAAAAATGGCCAACATGTTAAAAAAGAGCGTTTTAATATTACGCTAGTAGCTAAAAAGAAACGGAAGTATATGAAGCAGTCATTGCGGAAAATGGTAAAACAAAATAGAAAAGAGCAGAGTTAATGAGCGACGACATCAACGATAACCTACCTGAACCAGAAGAAACTAAAGAAACCATTACCAGAATTACTGGTATGTATAAAGATTGGTTTTTAGATTATGCATCCTACGTGATTCTTGAACGTGCGGTTCCCGCAATTGAAGATGGCTTTAAGCCCGTTCAAAGGCGTATTATGCATTCCATGAAGGATTTAGATGATGGTCGTTATAATAAAGTGGCCAACATTGTGGGACATACCATGCAGTATCATCCGCATGGAGACGCTAGTATTGCTGATGCGATGGTGCAAATTGGTCAGAAAGATTTGCTGATTGATACACAGGGAAACTGGGGAAATATTTTAACTGGTGATAGTGCTGCAGCGTCGCGATATATTGAAGCACGTATTTCTAAATTTGGCTTGGATGTTGTTTTCAATCCTAAAATCACCGAGTGGCAGGCTAGTTATGATGGTCGTCGAAAAGAACCCGTAAATCTTCCGGTTATGTTCCCGCTTTTATTAGCACAAGGAGGCGAAGGGATTGCTGTTGGTTTATCCACAAAAATATTACCACATAACTTTATCGAATTAATTGATGCCTCGGTTAAACACTTAAACGGTAAACGTTTTACCATTTATCCAGATTTTCCTACGGCTGGAATTGCGGATGTTTCGGATTATAAAGACGGACTTCGAGGTGGAAAAGTACGCGTGCGTGCCAGAATTTCACAATACGATAAGAATACCTTGGTGATTACTGAAATTCCGTTTGGAACCAATACATCATCCTTAATCGATTCTATTTTGAAAGCCAATGATAAAGGTAAAATCAAAATCAAGAAAATTGAAGATAATACAGCTGCCAACGTAGAGATTTTAGTGCATTTGCCAGGAGGTATTTCCCCAGATAAAACCATTGACGCGCTATACGCATTTACAAACTGTGAGACGTCTATTTCGCCTTTAGGATGTGTTATTGAAGATAATAAACCACTCTTTATTGGTGTTTCTGAAATGTTGCGTCGTTCAACAGATAATACAGTTCAGCTTTTAAAAAGCGAATTAGAAATTCGTTTGGGTGAATTTGAAGAACAATGGCATTTTGCATCCTTAGAGCGTATTTTTATTGAAAATCGTATATATCGTGATATTGAAGAAGAAGAAACCTGGGAAGGTGTTATACAGGCTATTGATAAAGGGTTACAACCGCATATAAAACATTTAAAACGCGCAATCACGGAAGAAGATATTGTGCGTTTAACAGAAATTCGAATCAAACGTATTTCTAAATTTGATATTGATAAAGCCCAACAAAAAATTGATGCTTTAGAAGATCAAATAGCCGAAGTGAAGCATCATTTAGCAAATTTAATTGCCTATGCTATTACTTATTTTGAGCGTCTAAAAAAAGAATATGGTGCAGGCAAAGAACGTAAAACGGAAATTCGTGCCTTTGAAGATGTTGATGCTACAAAAGTCGTTATCAGAAACACGAAACTATACGTAAATAGGGAAGAAGGTTTTATTGGAACGTCTCTTAAAAAAGACGAGTATGTTGGCGATTGTAGTGACATTGATGACATTATTGTTTTTACTAATGACGGTAAAATGATGGTGACCAAAGTGGATGCTAAAACCTTTATTGGTAAAGACATTATTCATGTAGCTGTTTTCAAGAAGAAGGACAAACGTACTATTTACAATATGATGTATCGGGATGGTAAAACAGGTCCAACCTATGTGAAACGTTTTGCGGTAACCTCTATGACACGTGACAAGGAATACGATATGACCAACGGCTCAAAAAACTCCAAACTTTGGTATTTTTCAGCCAATCCAAATGGTGAAGCCGAAGTCGTAACCGTTTCGTTGCGCCAAGTAGGAAGTATTAAAAAGCTAAAATGGGATGTGGACTTTGCTGATATTATTATAAAAGGTCGCAGTTCTAAAGGGAATGTTGTTACCAAACACGCCATTAAAAAAGTGGAACTCAAAGAGAAAGGTGTTTCTACTTTAAAACCGCGAAAAATCTGGTTTGATGATACGGTTAGACGTTTAAATGTGGATGGTCGTGGTGATTTGGTTGGCGAATTTAGAGGGGAAGACCGCATTTTAATAATCAGACAATCTGGATTAATAAAAACCATTGTTCCAGAAGTAACAACTCATTTTGATGATGATATGATTGTTATGGAAAAATGGATTCCTAAAAAACCAATATCTGCAATTTATTTTGACGGTGAAAAAGAACGCTATTATGTGAAGCGCTTTTTAGTTGAAAATGAAAGTCGGGAGGAATTATTTATTTCAGAACATGAAAATTCGCAATTAGAAATTGTTTCAACAGACTGGAAACCCATGGCGCAAGTGGAATTCACCAAAGAACGCGGTAAAGACCGGAAAGATAACATGGAAGTGAATTTGGATGAGTTTATTGCTGTTAAAGGTATTTCGGCTTTAGGAAATCAATTAACCAAGGATAAAGTAAAACAAATTGATTTGATGGAACCTTTGCCGTATGAAGCTCCAGAGAATATTCCAGCCGAAGAGCTAGATGTTATAGATGAAACAGAAGTAAAATCGGGTGATTCAGATAAAGAGTCGAAGCCTGAAAGAACTAAAGAAATCAATGATTCCAAAAATGATGACGATGATACGGATTCAAATTCAGGAAGTATAGATGATAAAGGTCAAGCTACCCTATTTTAAAAAGTAATTAATCTCTAAAATATGAGGCGGCAGCAATTAGAAAAGCTAAAATACCTCCAATTATACATGCGTAGTAAAGCATAGGTGTGTTTTCCTTAAAGAAAATTGAAGTTAAAATTAAACCTGAAGATATAAGGTATAAAACTTTTGGGCTTACTTTTTTCATGTTATTATATTTTAATATCACTTGGTTTAAATTAATAATTCAATGTCATTAATTTAAATGGTCCTTTTTCTGTCGCTTTTTAGCAATTCTATAGTTTAAAAATTCTACAAATAAAGAGAAGGCTATAGCAAAATACAGATAGCCTTTTGGTATGGCTCCAACCGTTTTTCCAAATAATTCAGTGTGCGATAAATGCGCCGCTTCCGTAATTAGCATAAACCCAATTAAAATTAAAAAAGCCAAACCAAGCAATTGCACACTTGGATGTGTATCAATAAATTTACGAATAGGGTTAGCAAAACCTATCATAATACCAATGGATATAACAACTGCTATTATCATTAATACTAAATTGTAATTGTGGTTTTCGTGCAAACCATTCGTCATACCAACGGCTGTTAAGATGGAATCTATAGAGAAAATAAAATCTATAATTAATATTTGAACAATAGCTTGATTTAAAGTCGTAATTTTTATGCCCTTAACACCAGCTTCATCATGTCCCGGATCTTCTACCTTTTCACGAATTTCAGAGGTGCTTTTATAAATTAAAAACAAACCTCCTACAAACAGGATTATGGCTTGCCAGCTTATCCCTACATGCAGCCAATCCGTATCTATCGTGTAAAATGGTTTGGATAATCCTATTAAGAAACTAACAAAAAACAATAGGATAATCCGTTGAGCCATAGCTAATAGCAAGCCTATATTTGTAGCTTTGGCACGTTGATCTTCAGGAAGCTTATTGGCGGCAATGGATATAAAAACGATATTATCAATACCTAAAATAATTTCTAGGAACGTTAAGGTAAGTAATGCCATGATGGCATCAGTCGTAAATAGGAAGTCTAACATATTAATCTATGCGTTTAGCGGTTCCTTTTTGTTTTATTTTTTCACCCACATACGAGTATTCAAAGTTGTAAGTTGAATCTGTTGTGGTTAATATTTTTAAATGAATATCCTTGCGCTCTTGCATGTTTTTAGGATTTATGGTTCTAAAAACAACCTCACAATCGTTAATCCAACGAACCGTTGTGGAATCTACGTGACCTTTATACGTTTCTACTTGTAAGTCTTTGGTTCTAGTGAACACCGAGTGATAGGTAGAGTCATTTATCGTTATACTACTCGTATATGTCCCAGTTTGATAATCTACACATTGTCTTTCCACTTGATAACAACTCATAAAAAGCACTAAAAAGACACATAAAAGGAGTTTCATAATTCAAATTTTAAACAAAATTAAGAAACATTATGATATTGCCATAGGTCTCAAGAGTGAATTATTTTAAAACTGATAAAAACTTTTCCTAATTATTGAAATTCTGAAATGTTCCGTCCTTATAAAAAATTACAATTCTATCTATTTCTTTATTGCTATTTGAAGGACGTGTTTTGAGCTCTTCTGAAATTTGGTTACTTGGTATTTCTGAATTTTTATTTGATGCTAAATTTGACGATGGCGTTGGAGTCTCCAGAATTTTTGTTTCCGATTTTGGAAATGTGCCTTTACCATTTAATAACCAATACAACTCTACATCGGGAAAAGCTTCTAAAACTTTCATAACAAAATCTAGACTTGGCTTATTTCTTCCAGATAAAATATGAGAAATACTTGAGCGTTGAACACCTACTTTTTCAGCGAAAGAGGAGGCCGTTTCATCATAAAATTTAATGACTTTTTCTAGACGTTTTGAAAATTCCGGACTGTTTATCATTGTAAACTGTTACTAAAGTGAATTGCTTTTACAAATGTAAATATTATTGGTAATAATCACACTATAATTCTAATAATATTAACTTAAATGGTAACTTAAAGCTTTAAATAAAGGTATTTAATTAACTGAAATAGAGTTAATTAAATAGTAAATTTATAAAAACATTATTTCAGTGTTAATGCTAACGGTATTTTAGAGTACGTCTGTATACAATTCTAAACAATTCTATATAATTCCTTGTTTACAATTGTAAATTAGTATTTGTTTACCTTTGTAACATATCAAATTTACATATGTATCCAAGCGCTTTAGACACGACGTTAAATCCTTTTCAAGAACTTCGATTATCGGGTCGGTATATTACCAATTCCATGATAGAACCACTGTTGAAAATACTACCCAAAAATGTTACAGTTTCCGTTGAAGGATTGTCGGTTGAAAAACGATCTATCTATTCTATTAAATTAGGAACTGGACAAAAACGCATAATGCTTTGGTCGCAAATGCACGGAAATGAAACCACAACCACCAAAGCTCTTTTTGATGTTTTAAATACGTTTAAAACACAAAACTCTATTTTAGACGCTTGCACCATATTAATTATTCCTATTTTAAATCCTGATGGCGCAGAAGTCTATACGCGATTAAATGCTAATAATGTGGATTTAAATCGCGATGCGCAGAACTTATCCCAACCGGAAAGTAGAGTTTTACGTGATTGTTTTAATCGGTTTAAGCCAAACTTCTGTTTCAATTTACATGGACAACGAACTATTTTTAGTGTGGATAACACATCACAATCTGCTACGGTATCATTCCTGTCTCCAGCAGAAGATGCAGAACGTACGCTTACTAATACACGTAAAATAGCCATGGAACTAATTGCAGTAATGCAGACGGATTTGCAAAAATACATTCCAAACCAGGTGGCATTGTATGATGATGGATTTAATCATAACTGCGTGGGTGATACATTTCAAAGTTTAGGTGTTCCCACCGTTTTGTTTGAAGCTGGTCATTATTCAAACGATTATAATCGGGAAATAACCCGTGCTTTTATATATAAATCATTAATGGTGGCTTTAGATACTATTTCTAAACGTGAACTAACGGGTGAAGGTTATCAGGACTATCTAAAAATCCCGGAAAACGGGACGTGTTTTTTGGATATCATTATTCGAAATGTGTTACACCAAAATAAACCTATAGATGTTGGTGTCCAGTATCAGGAAATGTTAATAAACAATACGATCCAGTTTGTACCTAAAATAGAGAAACTGGAACCGCTTGATGGTTATTTTGGTCACAGAGAGTTGGATGCAAAAGGGGCTAAAGTTTTAGATTTCAATCATTCACCGTTGCAAGTTGGAAACGAAATTGATAGCGTATGGTTAAATAATGAAAACTATTCATTATTAGTGGCTAAAACTTGATATTTGGTAGATATAATTTAAAATTAATGTCTTATTTTTGCTTTTTATTTAAAGAAATTAAAAAATGGCAAAATTTAAATTAGACGATATAGATCATCAGATCCTTGAAATGTTAATTGATAACACACGTGTTCCTTTTACAGATATAGCAAAAAAATTAGTTATTTCTGCAGGAACAGTACATGTTCGTGTTAAAAAAATGGAGGAAGCTGGAATAATTAAGGGTTCATCGCTTACCTTGGATTATAAAAAGCTAGGTTATGCATTTATTGCGTATGTTGGTGTATTTCTTCAAAAAACCTCACAAACCAAATTTGTTTTGGAGCGTATAAATGAAATTCCTTATGTTACGGTTGCTCATATTACAACAGGTAAATTTAATGTGTTTTGCAAAATACGTGCTAAAAACACGGAGCATGCCAAAGAGGTTATTTTTATGATTGACGATATTGAAGGGGTTTATAGAACAGAAACCATGATATCATTGGAAGAAAGCTTAAACGATAAGAAACGCTTAATGCATTCTATTTTTAATAATATGTAGGCTTTTTGTATATAATTAAAAACTCAAAGCGCTTCTTATTAGAAGCGCTTTTTTTAGTACTTTTAAATAAAAATTTATGTTCGTAAAAGAAATACCAGATTCGGAATATGCATCATTTTATGCCAATTATATTAAAAAAGGTGGTGAATTAAGTTTGTTAGTTGGTTTGGAGTATGGTATGGCAGCCACCAAAGCGTTTTTTGAATCTATTCCGGAGAACAAGCTTGAATATCGTTACGCTGAAGGTAAGTGGACTGTTAAAGAAATTTTACAACACCTCATAGATACCGAACATGTTTTTGTATATCGTGCCTTGCGTTTTGCGCGCCAAGATAAAACACCCTTACCAGGGTTTGAACAAGATGATTATGTGTTAGCAAGCGTGGCAAACAGGCGAACTCGAGCGCAATTACTAAACGATTATTTAGATTTACGCGAATCAACTATTGCCTTGTTTAGTAGTTTTTCAAAAAAAATGTTAGAGCAAATAGGCGTTGCTAGCAACGCAGAAATGTCTGTTAGGGCTATAGGATTCGTGCTAATAGGTCATGAAAAGCATCATATAGACATTATTAAAGAACGTTATTTATAGCGGTTTAAGCTCTGTAATACTCAAAAGCATCCACAATAATAGCATTGCTAACTAAACAATTAATTTTTGTTTTCCCCATATCTTCAAGGAGTACAAAATTAATGTTACCGTGTTCGTTTTTCTTATCGTATTTAAGGAGTTCAATTATGGCTTCATAATCGGAGGGAAGGACTGTAACTTCGCCAAAAATAGTCTTTATTACCGTTTTTATTTTATCATTCTCTACTTTGGAAAAGCCTGTTAATTCTGTTGAAATATAATTGGCCAATACCATACCAATTGCAACCGCCTCACCATGTAAAAGCGCTTCTTTTTCTGGGTGACTTAAAAAATAGGATTCGATGGCATGTCCCAAAGTGTGACCATAATTCAGGGTTTTGCGTAAGTTTTCTTCCAGCGGATCTTGGGTAACTATTTCATTTTTAATGATAACGGATTCGTAAATTAAATCATTATAATTTAAGCGGTCTGTGGTTGTAAATTTATTCCAATAGTCGCGACTATAGATCAACCCGTGCTTTAACATTTCAGCCAAACCAGAACGCATTTGGTTTTCTGGTAAAGTTTCTAAAAAACTAGTGTCAATTAACACCATTTCACCAGAATTAATAACACCAATTTGATTTTTAAGATGTCCTAAATCTACACCTGTTTTACCACCTACGGAAGCATCTACCATGGCTAATAAAGAGGTTGGTACATTTATATAATGAATACCACGCTTAAAGGTAGAGGCAACAAAACCTCCTAAATCGGTAACAACACCGCCACCTAAATTAATAATAAGGCTTTTGCGGTCGGCACCCAATTCAGAAAGTACATTCCAAACCCCAACGCAAGTTTCAATAGTTTTGTGTTCCTCACCAGATTCAATCTCTATAATTTCTATGGTACATGTCGTTTCTACCTGTTGTAAAAACTTAGTTAAACAGAAATTATGTGTGTTTTCATCAACTAAAATGAAAATTAGTGAATAATTGGTTTGCTTTAAATGGGTGTTTAAAGCTATATAACAATTTGAATTAAAGTGAATTGGGTATGTTTCGGTGTGTATAGATTTCATAAAAAATAATGGAAATAATAAAAGGTAAAATAAGGTGTTTTTTTTATAAAAAAGTAGCTGAATGATAATTATCTTTGTATAATTTTCAACAGATATGGAGTACTTAAAAATATTTGACAATACTGAAATTGCTTTTCAATTAAAGAGTAATAGAGAGTTAAATCGCGCTCATTTTTTATTCAATATGATATCAAATGAGACATTGGTAAAGGTTGGTACAACACTTACGCATTTTGCTTTAAAGGCACATTTACCTGTAGAAGGTATTATTCGTGCTACGGTTTTTGATCATTTTTGTGGTGGTGTTAATGAGGAAGATTGCCTACCAGTAATTGATGATATGTTTACTAAAGGCGTGAGTTCGGTTTTAGATTATTCCGTAGAAGGGAAGGAAACGGAAGCACATTTTGATGGTGCCATGGAAAAAACCTTAAAAATAATTCGTTTTTCTGACGATAGAAAAGCCATGCCTATTGCTGTGTTTAAACCTTCCGGTTTTGGAAGATTTGCACTATACCAGAAGATAAGTGAAGGAAAAAGCCTAACAGAAACAGAGCAAGCAGAATGGGGCCGAGTTGTTGCTCGTTATGATGCTGTTTGCAAGTTGGGGAAAGAAAAGGATGTTGAAATCTTAATAGATGCCGAGGAAAGCTGGATTCAAGATGCCGTAGATCATTTAGTAACAAATATGATGCGCAAGTATAATAAAGAGGTTACCATTGTTTATAATACCTTACAAATGTATCGTCATGACCGTATGGATTTTCTAAAATCCCAACATGAACTTGCTAAAAAGGAAGGGTTTTATTTAGGATATAAAATTGTTCGTGGTGCATATATGGAAAAGGAGCATGAACGTGCTTTGGAGTATGATTACCCAACACCTATTTGTGAAAGTAAATTAGCAACTGACGAAAATTTTAATGCCTCGGCTCAATATATTTTAGATAATATATCAGACATTTCTATTTTTGTTGGAACCCATAACGAATTGAGTAGCTACATGGTTATGCAATTAATGAAAGAAAAAGGAATTGCTATAAATGATAACCGTGTGTGGTTTGGACAATTGTTTGGCATGAGTGATAACATTAGCTTTAATTTAGCTAATAACGGTTATAATGTAGCTAAATATGTTCCCTTTGGACCCGTTAAAGATGTTATGCCGTACTTAATTAGACGTGCAGAAGAAAACACGTCAGTTGCTGGGCAAACAGGACGTGAACTTATGCTGATTAAAAAGGAGAAGGAAAGACGTAAAGCTATTAAATAATACTATTTAGAACGTTGCCACCATTTCTTTGTATTCGGGTTTTTACCATATCCGTAGCCATAACCATTTGATTTTTTATGGTCAACACCGTTTAAAAGTATCGTCATATTTGGTAAGCGTTTTTCTTGGTACATGGTATCTGCAATTTGCAAACGTCTCTTATCAAGATAATTGGCGCGAACGACATAAATAAATAAATCAGCATGGTGACTTATTAATAAGGTGTCCGTAACCAGACCAACAGCTGCCGTGTCTACAATTATATAATCATATTGATTATCCACAGTATCGAATAATTCTTGCATCCGATTACTCATTAATAGTTCTGCTGGATTAGGAGGGATGACACCAGAAGGAATAACATCTAAAAAATCATTGTCCTTCATGGATGTTGTTACATCGGAAAGCGTTAAGCTTGGATCGCTAATATAATTGGTTAAACCAATATCATTTTTAACATTCAGGTAGTTCGTTGCTTTTGGCACACGAATATCTGTTTCAATAAGAAGCACCTTTTTGTTAGAATAGGAGAGTGATAAAGCTAGGTTTATGGATGTATGCGATTTCCCTTCTTTACTAGTTGTAGACGTAACAAAAATAACTTTAGAATGCTTGTTAATTCCCTTAAGCATGAATTCCACATTGGTACGTACCATTCTAAACGCTTCCGCTTTAGGTGTATAATCAATTTGTTTAATAAGCTGTGTACGTTTGCTAGATTTCGGAATATCGCCAATAAACGGCACGTCTATGGTTTTCTTAATATCCTGAACTGAATGTACTTTATTGTCTATAAGCGTTAGTAGATAAATAAGGCCAATTGGAAAACTAATACCTAAAATTAAAGCTGCCAAAATAATAATAGCAGATTTTGGCGCTACAGGTCTTCCGGAAGCGTATGCCTTATCTACAATTTTTGCATTAGGTGAAGAAACGCCATGTGTAATAGCCGATTCCTCACGTTTTTGTAGTAGGTATAAGTACAATGATTCCTTAATATCTTGTTGACGCTTAATATCCTTAAACTGACGCTCTTTTTGAGGGGCGGAATAAATTTGTGAATTAATTCGAGAGTTTTCCGAGACTAAACTATTATAGGTAATCTGACTTGTAGACCGCTTACTACTTAAGCTTTGCGAAAGATCTGCTTTTAACTGATTAATCTGATTCGTTAAATTAACAACGGTCGGGTTAATTTCACTTGAATTCTTTAAAATTCGTTCCCGCTCTTGAACCAAACTATTGTGCCGTTTTGCTACCTGACCAATATTTCCATCTTCAATACCAATGTTAAGCGGCATTAAATCGCTTGGGTCTTGGTTATTCGCTAAATGATTTTTCATATAATCAATTAGTTGAATCTCTCTGCCGGTTTCGGTAATTTTTGCTTCGTTTTCCTTTTCGGTTTGAAGAAAAATATTGGACTGCGTAGCTAAATTAGTAAGTTTGTTTTCTTGTTGAATATCTTCAGCCGTTAAATCTACTATACCTAGCTCACGCGAAACACCTTCTAAACGCTCATTTATAAAATTTGAAGTTGCTTCAACAACCATTTGCTTGTCGTTTATAACATCTTCATTATATTTTTCAATCAGCTTATTTAAAAATAACACGCCTTTTTCACGCACATTGTCATTAATGGTCAGCTTTATAACACTAGATAACTCGTTGGTTTGAATTTGCAGTCTAGACTTATAATCACTAGTAACGTTATTTACAGGTTGAATTCTGATGGTAATATCAGCACCAATTTTAGTAGCATATTGCCCAATATTAGGTGTAATGATTATATCGCCAAATCCGGTTTCTACATTTTTTCCAAAATCGTATAAAACACCTTCAATATCATCATGCTGTGTGGTACTTCCTTTTAATATTTTGGTGTCTTGTGGAATACCTTTAAAAATAAAATCTTTTGACGAATTAATTCGGATATTAAACGTGGTATCAACCAAATGTAAAAGTGAATCCGTTGTGCTGAAATTAATATTTAATGGCGGATTGGTATAAACTTCATGCGCTTGAATACGACCTTCAACAAAGAATTGAATATTAAATTTTAAATCTTTAATGACACTTTCAATAAGGTTGCGTGATTTAAGAATTTCAATTTCATCCAACACATTATTTTGATCATTACTAAAGAGACCATAGTTTTGAAGGCTTGATATTTCCGGTAATTTACCTTGAGATTTGTCGTCCTTAATTTTAATGGTAGCTTTAGCTTGATACTCATTACTAGCATAACGTAAATATACAAATGCTAATGTTAAGGCAGCAATAAGGCATAGAAGAATAAACTTCCATCGGTTTAAATAAGGCTCAATTAAATCTCTAAAATGCGCATTCTGTTTCATGAAAGAATTCGTGTAAATAATTTTATTTGACTAAAAATATGGCTAAAATTGTTGCTAAAGTACCAACGGCCGAAATGATTACGCCATTATTTTGGTTGTACGATGCCGAACGGATTTTGGCAGAATTAGGCTCAATTACCAAAACATCATTTTGTTCTAAATAATAATTAGGAGATGTAATGGTGCTAATTTTTGTTAAATCGAATTTCGTGAAAACCTTTTTGCCATCGCGTTCACGAATTAAAAATACATTTTCTCTTTTACCATAAATGGTCAAATCGCCTGCTAACCCTAAAGCTTCAATTAATGATATGCGCTCATCCTCAACTGTAAAAGTGCCAGGGTTTCGCACTTCACCTAAAACCGTTATTGTAAAATTAATTAACCGAATATTAATTACTGGATCCTTAACGTATTTACTAATTTCTTTTTTTAGATAAGAAGTGGCATCTTCTCTGGTTAATCCACCCAATTTAATGGTTCCCAAAACGGGATATTCAATATTACCATTTTTATCAATTAAATAAGTTGGCATCTTAAGGTCGGCATTGGCATTTACGGATGAAACACTGTAAGAAACAGCTGGTAAATTAAAAGGCGCCACCGCATCAGCATCACCACCAACGCTAATAAAAATTAAATCGTTTGGTTTATAAACGATATCGGAATTCATGGGAATATCATTGTATTCGCTTACAGGTTCATCTTGAAAATAAATAACTTCCTTGCTTGTAACACAGGACGAAACCACTACTATTAGAAGTAGAATACTAATTTTTTTAATAATGCTTTTAAGGTTGATCATAGTTGGTTGGTTTAATTTAAAACATCATAAGTTGAATTATTCGGATTGTACTCTGCTACAATATCTTTAATTTTTGATACAATTTCAATATTTTGAGAATTAGAACCTAATAAACAGAGTTCTTTTATAAGGTTCTGAGTTCTTTCAATACTTACCGGTTTGCATTTAGCAATCATAATTTTCTCATTGTAAGTTGGTTTGGTGTTTTCGCCTTCAATTAATAGTTCTTCAAAGATCTTTTCACCAGGACGTAAACCTGTTATTTTAATATCAATGTCAGTCGGATATTTTAAACCAGACAGGGCAATCATATTCATGGCTAAATCATAAATTTTTATAGGTTTACCCATATCAAACACAAAAATTTCGTGACCTAATCCCATAGCAGCTGCTTCCAAAACTAATAAGCTTGCTTCTGGAATAGTCATAAAATATCTGATAATATCTTTATGGGTTACCGTTAAAGGGCCACCAGCTTCAATTTGTTTTTTAAATAACGGAATTACGGAACCATTAGAGCCTAAAACATTTCCAAAACGTGTGATGATAAATTTGGTTGTTGATTGTGTGTTTTGCTGACAACAAATAAGCATTTCGGCAATGCGTTTCGTGGCTCCCATAACATTAGTTGGGTTTACCGCTTTATCTGTTGAAATTAAAATGAATTTTTTAGCACCATATTTTTTTGATAAATACACCACGTTTTTAGTTCCACGCACATTTACGCTAACCGCTTCATAAGGATTTTGCTCCATTAAAGGTACGTGTTTGTAGGCGGCTGCATGAAAAACTATTTCCGGTTTGTGTATATTAAAAATAGCATCTAATCGAACGTTATTTCTAATATCCGCAATTATTGGTATAACATTATTAATGCCATTTCGTATTAATTCCTGTTGTAAATCATACAAAGCTGACTCCGCATTATCAACCAGTACCAAGCTTTTAAAGTTAAAGGCAGATAATTTTCTGACTAATTCGCTGCCAATAGATCCCGCGGCTCCAGTTACTAAAATAACGCGATTACTATATTCGTCATGTAAAATAGGGTTGTCAATATTAATAGGTTCTCTACCTAATAAATCCTCAATATTTATATCTTTAATCTGCCCAATACTTAAATCGCCATCAATCCACGTTTGGACAGCTGGTACAATTTTCACATTTAAGTTTAAAGCAAATAACTTACTGGTTATTTGAAGGAGTCGGTTAGAACTAATATTTTGAATCGATATAATTACCGAATCTATTTGGTGTTTTTCAATAAACTCTTTTGTAATATTGTTGGGATGATAAACATTCAATAGATTTATTTTTTTGCCCACTTTACGTTCGTTATCATCAATAAACCCGAAAACATCAATATCGCTTTTTGCATCATTTGCAATGGCGTTATAAGTGATTATTCCTGAATCACCTGCACCATAAATTAATACAATACTCTTAGGGATGTCTTCATTTTCAGTAATTAAACTTCTGTAAATGGATTTAATGAAGAACTTGGCGCCAATAAGAAAAAACATATTGAGCAACAAGTGAATGTATATGATAGAACCAGGAATATCAAAAACATTATTATAGTTGTATTTCCGACTCATAAATGTAGATATTATGAGTATGGTTGCTAAAATATTGACACCAATTATAATGTTGACAACATCTTTAAAGCCCGTAAACCGGACAACTCCTTTATGAGAACTTACTAATAAGAAACTAATAATTCCAGCAAACACGACAAATGGTATTTGCTTTAGAAACATGGAAAAATCGAAATCGATTTGAAAATTAAATCGAATTAAATAGGCAATAAAGAAGGTAAATGCAATAATGGTTGAGTCAAATAGGAGTACCAACCATTTTGACGCATAGCGATTAGATAATTTTCGTAATAAATTATAAATTTTATCCAAAATAGTTTTTTATTACTTGATTAACACGGTCTAATTCAACAGTCGTTAAACTGGAGCCGCTAGGTAAACATAAGCCACGCTCAAACAAATTATCAGAAACACCGTTTAAATAACTTGCATGGTTTTTAAATATATCTTGTTGGTGCATGGGTTTCCAAGATGGTCTTGATTCTATGTTTTCTTCTAACAGAGCATTTAAAACGCCATCTCTTATTGTTTTAGTTTTAAATAGAACGGCTGATAGCCAACGATTTGAGAAGTAATTTTCAGGCTCATCTAAAAACTCTATATCTGTTATATGCTGTAATGCGTTTTTATAATATTCAAAATGGGACCTTCTAGCTTGAATTCTATTTTCTAAAACTTGCATTTGTGCACGACCAATACCCGCTAAAATATTAGACATTCTGTAATTATAGCCAACTTCGGAATGTGAATAATTAAT
Organism: Bizionia sp.; assembly: GCF_048259285.1. NCBI lineage: Bacteria > Pseudomonadati > Bacteroidota > Flavobacteriia > Flavobacteriales > Flavobacteriaceae > Bizionia > Bizionia sp. The sequence goes on from NZ_JBLXHU010000001.1 coordinate 126,091, forward strand.
ACCAGTATCTTTTGCTTGGGTTGCCAAAAAAATAGCACGTTTTTTATAATTAATATTTCTAGAAACCAAAGCACCACCTCCAGATGTTGTTATGATTTTATTTCCGTTAAAGGATAAAATAGACATATCACCAAACGTTCCACAAGGTTGGTTGTTATAACGACTACCTAAAGCTTCAGCACTGTCTTCAATTACAGGAATCTGATACTTGTTAGCAATTGCGTGTATGTGTGGTACGTTGTATGGCATTCCATATAAATTTATAGCAATAATGGCTTTAGGTTTTTTTCCCTTGGTTATTCTATCCAATATTGCTTTTTCTAATAACTCGGGACACATGTTCCAAGTTTTAGTTTCACTATCAATAAAAACAGGTGTTGCACCCACATAAATCACAGGATTTACAGAGGCTACAAAAGTTTTTGTTTGACAAAGTACTTCATCTCCCACGGAAACATCTAGCAGCTTTAAAGCTAAATGTATGGCAGCCGTTCCAGATGTTAATGCCGCTACATGCGACTGTTTTCCAAGATAAGCTTCTAAATCACCTTCAAAACCATCAACATTTGGTCCTAATGGCGCAATCCAATTGCTTTTAAAGGCCTGATTAATATAATTTTCCTCAAAACCACTCATGTGCGGTGCTGATAACCATATTTTAGATTTCACTCCCGAAACATTTTTTGTCATCGTAAATATCTATGTTTAAATAGTTTCCATCAAATAAATACGATAAATAACTAATTTTCACGTTTTTTGATTTTAATTGAAACCATACTGTTGTTTTAATCTTACTTTTTAAACCCTTTGTCGTAATAGCCTTGATGTTACTTCCAAAAAATGATTGTAAAACCAAGAGTTCATTGTTTGATTTATTTATGTTAAAATAGCTTTATAAGTAAACACTTTTTAACATGGTAAATATTGTAATAAATACCGAAATCAACCCATAAAAAATGCCGTTTATATAGTTTTTTTTCAAATACATCTAAAAAATGGGTTTATACTGATGTTTATTCATTTAAAAAACTAATTTTAAACTTGATAACGAAACTTTTATCATGATTAATAATCCATTTTCATCCCAAACGTTTCAAGATGTTTGGTTGAAACATTTTAATACAAATAATCCCGGAAAAACAACTGAAGTTATAAAACCCATTTCGTTTTATAAACATGCTGTTGTGCCTTGCTATATAAACCTTGGTAATAAACTGACTAATGGTTTAACCTATGATTTAAATTTAAAAGCAACGGACTATAAAAGTCAAGTGTTTTTAGTTCGAGATATTCCTTCCTATCAAGAAACTACAGCGCCAGAAGCATCCGCTGCTTTAAGGTTAAAAAAGGTTTTTCAGTATGAAGGTTATATTACGCGCGTAGGTAATTATGAATCGTTGGATGCCTATTTAAATACCATTTACAAATCTAATACACGTTCCAAGTTACGTAGAAATGTAACGCGTTTGGAAGCTAATTTCACAGTTGATTATATCATGTATCACGGTGAAATTTCCAAAACAGAATTTGACCTGGTTTTTGATAGTTTTTATAAACTTTTTGAAAAACGGTATTCAAATAAAGGTGAACCTTGTGGCGAGTTAGAACCAACTTTATGGGCTTTCTATACCGAGTTGGCATTTAAAATGGTTAACGAAGGAATCGCTTCGCTTTTTGTTATTTATTGTGATGGCAAACCTATTGGTATCACATTTAGTTATCATTTTGATTCTATTTTGGTGGAGGCTTTAACTGTTTTTGATATTGATTTGTATCGTTATAACATTGGTCATACAACCATTATGAAGATGCTAGATTGGAGTTTTAACAATGGCATTGAAATTTTTGATTATACACAAGGTGATTTCGACTATAAGAAACGTTGGAGTGACGATCGTTACCAGACCTATTATCATATTTTGTACGATTCTAATTCGTTAAAAAGTAGATTAACGGCTAGTTTTTTGGAAAAATACTTCAATTTTAAACGCGAATTTAGAGACCGCAAGTATAGTACTAAAGTTCACAACCTGAAGCATCAATTATTGGGCGGTAATAAAAACAAAGCAGTTCTGTTGGAAACCTATAAAATAGAAGTTTTACCTGATGCGTTTACTATGGAACCTCGTATAGCACAAATTGATTTAGACGCCGAATTATATGTGTCGCAGCGCAAAGCACTTTACGATTATTTATATATGAACCCAGAACCCGCAAAGGATTTAACGGTTTATCAATATGAAAATGATTCCCTTTTAGTAAAAACCAAAAATGGCTTCTTAAAAATTGTTCGAGATGAAGCATAATCCGTTTACTTCCAATACATATCAGGAAACTTGGTTAAAGCATTTTTCAAAACAGAAAGAAGGCAAACAATTTCAATTTATTAAAAACCTGTCCTTTATAAAGCATAAGTTTCTACCATATTATATAAATACTGGTAGAAACATGACTAATGGTATGACCTATGAGATTGACGCTTTGGCATCAGATTTTAAAAACAAAGCCGTGGTTATATATGATGTTCCAGATTATTGTGATTGGACTGATCCTGTTAAAATTCCCAATCTTAAAATTAAGAAAGTCCGCCAGTATAAAGGGTTCCTAGCAGATTTATCGAAAGTTACGTCGTTTGAAGCGTATTTGCAAAACACCTTAAATGCCAAATCCAGAAATAAGTTTAGGAGCACCTTAAAAAAGTTTGAGAGCTGCTTTGATGTATCCTACAATTATTATTATGGAGATATAGCTCCAGACGCTTATAAAACCTTGATGGCCAATTTTAAGAACTTGGTTGAAACACGCTATGGCGATTTAAAAATTGATACCAGTTTAATTAGTGAATGGCCATTTTATGAAGAATTAGTGTATAAAATGCTTCATGAAAAAAAGGCAATGATTATCAGTATTGATGTTGCGGGCAAACCTATTTCTATGTCGCTTGCATTTTTAGGGGAAAACTCGCTTGTTGGCGCGGTGAAGGCATTTAATACTAATTATTACAAGTTTAACGTTGGTCATATCGAGATTAGCAAGTTTATTGATTGGTGCATTAAAAACGACAAAGAGATTTTAGATTTTTCGAAAGGAGAATATGAATACAAAACAAAATGGACTAACACTAACTATTTGTATAATTGTCATATAATGTACGATACATCAAGTATTGCTTCAAGTATAACCGGCTATTTATTAGTCAAGTATTTTGGATTAAAGCAATACCTACGTGACAAAAATTTTAATTTATTTGTTGCAAAAACGCGTTTTGCACTTAAGAATTTTGGTGCTTCAAAGGAACAGAAATTGCCATTTAAAATTCATCCAATTAAGGGAGATATAAATTTCAAGGCCTATCAATTAGTTGATTTAAATGAAGAAGGTGAACGCTTTCCGTTTTTAATCAGACTTGTGTTTGACGGATTATATCAAAAACCAGAATGTGTTTCAGGTATTAAAATCTATAGGTCAGTTAAGATAATAGAAGGTAAGCCAAATTATCTAGTAACGGGAACCAAAAGCAAATATCTTATTGAGATTCTTTAGCATGGTATTTTTCTGCTAATTGCGCCATAGATACACTCTGGAAAGCATGATTTTTTTGAAGCTCTGTAAAGAGTTTAAAGATATCTTCCAGGTTTTTGAAATTGGCATCCATATTCTTCCCAAAATTATGAGGGTGCCACCAAAGATGATAGATTTCGTTATTTTTTGCGGCCTTGACTAATCCTTTTTTAATTCTAGAAATACGCAGTGGTTCTAATAATTTGAAACTGTTACTATAGGGTCTAAAAAATTTGCTTGAAGGAATGTTTAATATGCCATGACAATTTTTTAAATGGCTAATAGAGTAGGTGTTATAACCAGAAACATTACAGTATGCATCTGTAAGTCTAAATGCTTTATGTGTTGCGTTATCTAGTTTTTTTGTGTCATGTGTATCAAACATCCAATGGTTTTCAATACCACGATAGCATATAATCCCATGTTTTGCGCATATTTTTAAATAAGCCTCATTAATCTGATTCCTAGGAAATACAATGCTTTTTATGTTTATGTTTTTTTGTTTTGCAATTTGGACGGCCGCAATAATATCGGCTTCAAACTGGTCTGGAGTTTGTCCGTCTTCATTGGCATAGTAATGACTGAAGGTATGACTAGCAATTTCATGATTTCCATTGGTTCTTATGAATTCAATTAAAGATTCAGCATAATGAAATGGATCATCTGTTTCATTTTCACCAATGTTTTCTATTAAGTTATATGGGTTAAACCGAGAGTTTAAATAGGTTGGTTTTTCAGATGGCAACGCGCTTAATAATTCCTGTTTGTTTTTGGCAAACAAGAAACCAACAGTGGCAAAAGTCAAGGTAATATTATATTGATCGGCCAATGCCACCAATCTAGGTATCACTTCCCTAACATTTTTTAAATTAGTGTGATAGTTTGATGTTGTTTTCACGTCAAACAAGCCCCAAAAGAGCTCAAAATCTAACGAAATTAATAAATAGCCGTTCTGTGTTTTCATTAACCCATAATAGTTTGAATGGTTTTAATAATAATTTTAAAATCTACTAATAAGCTGGCGCTATTAATATATTTCTTATTCAGTGCTATTTTTTGAGGTAAAATGGTATTTATATAAAAACTCTCCATGTTTTTAGCAGTTTTTAATAATTCTGCTTCATCACGAAAAGCAATAGAGGCATAGTCTGTAATTCCTGGTTTTACAGATAATATTTCCATATCATCAACCGAATAGTAATTAACATAATGTCTTACTTCGGGTCTAGGTCCAACAAAACTCATACTGCCTAAAAATACATTGATTAATTGGGGGAGTTCATCAAGCTTATATTTTCTTAAAAAAAAACCGGTTTTTGTAACTCTTGGGTCTTTATCTCCAACGGTTAGCAAGCCCTTTTTGTCCGAGCCGATAAACATGGTTCTAAATTTAAAAATTTTAAAATCTGAATTCCCTTTTCCTACACGTGTTTGTTTGTAAAAAATGGGTCCTTTAGATTCTAACTTTAAAATTAGTGCTATTACCAAAAGTAAAGGTAACGATAATATTATACCTAATAAAGAAAAAACGATATCAAAAAAGCGCTTTAACATAGACAAGATTCTACGGCATTTTCAACCGTGTTTACAATGTATTTGAGCTCTTCTTCAGTAAGTTGAGGATAAATTGGCAATGAGATTTCCGATTTAAAGTTGGTGTATGCCACGGGGTAATCTGCAATGTTATACCCCATATTTTTAAACAAAGTTAACAATGGTAATGGCTGAAAATGCACGTTAACAGCAACACCTTCTTTTGAAATGGCTTCAATAATAGCATCACGTTGCTCTTCTGTGGCGTCCTTTATTCTTAAAGCGTACAGATGACAAGATGAAAGTTTGTCTTCATTTTTATAAGGCGGAATGATAGCCCAAGGCTTGGTTTTAAAATACGCTTGGTAATATGCATATATCGTTTCGCGCTTTTCTAAAATATACGAAAAATATTCAGGAAGCTGGGCAACACCAATGGCAGCAAGGACATCAGGCATATTTATCTTCATGCCTGGATAAATAATATCGTATTTCCAACCACCTGCTTTAGATTTTGTAAAAGCATCTTTAGTCTGTCCGTTTAAAGAAAAACATCTTAAATAATTATATTCCTCTTGATTGCTAAACGGTTCAGGAAGGTTTAAGCAAACGGCTCCCCCTTCGGCTGTAGTAATGTTTTTTACGGCATGAAATGAAAATACGGTTATATCTGATGTTAATCCAACAAACCTATTTTTATATTTAGCGCCAATAGCATGAGCAGCATCGGCAATAGTTACAATTCTATTTAATTGATGTTGCTTTTCTGAATTTGGTTTAAAAATAGGCTTCTTATTGTCAACAAGCCTCTGAATTTCATCATAATCACAAGGCCATCCAGCAATATCAACTGGCATGATTGCTTTTGTTTTTTCGGTTATTGCTTTTTCAATAGCAGAGATGGAAATATTAAAGTCCTCTTTGGTGTCTACCATTACAGGTGTAGCGCCCACGTGAATTACAGCTAAAGCAGTGGCAGCGTATGTGTAAGCTGGGATAATAACTTCGTCACCAGGACCAATGTCATACCATTTTAAAGCTAACATTAATCCAGAAGTTGCCGAGTTAACACACAAAGTATTTGGAACGCCAATATGCTCACAAACAAGATCTTCTAGCTTTTTAACTTTAGGTCCCGTGGTAATCCAGCCAGATTCTAATGCGTCTGTAACTTCGTTAATTACGGCTGGGTTAATGTAAGGTGGAGAAAATGGAATTTTCATAATTTAATGTTGATTAATAGCGTCTTCAAATATAGTTATATATTGTTTAGATACGTTTTCAAGACTAAACGTTTCAACTCTTTTTAATGCGCTTTCAGCTAATTTATTGGCTAAATTTTTATTTGTTCCTAATTTTATGATGGCATCAACTAGCGCTTCAGTATTTTTTGAAGGCACTAAAACTGCTTCTTGATTGTTTTTGGCAAATTCGCGAACTCCAGTTACATCTGTTGAAATAATAGGTAGTCCCACAGCAGCAGCTTCTAGAAGCACTCTAGCAAAACCTTCACGAAACGTTGGTAGTATCATAGCGTCTGCGCTTAATAGTAATTCACTTACGTCCTTTCGTTCGCCTAAAAATTCCACATAAGATTCATATTGTTTTAATATTTCGGAATTTAGTCGCTTGGAATGCTCTTCTAACGGTCCCACAATTATAAACTTAAAGTCATAGCCTCTTTCGTGGCATATTTTAGCGGCTTCTAATAAAAACGTGATGCCTTTTTCATAAACTAAACGCGCCACAAATATAAATGTGAAAGTCTTGTTGTTGCGCTCTGCTAAAGATTTGTATTGTTTTAGTTCTATGCCACTGCTGTATATTAACCCGAAATTATGTGGATTAATAAGATGGTATTTTAGAAATAAATTTTTGTCATCATCATTTTGAAAAATTGTTTTATATACACGGTTTTTAACTTTTCTATGTAATGTTTTGTAAACGAATTGTAAAATTAAATTCCGAAAGGATTTAGACATAAAAATAGTACCTAAACCGGTAATTGTTCGGGTAATGGGTGTCTTCGTCTTAAGTAATGCTAGTGGTACTAAAAATGCTGGTTTCGTGTCAAACGTATGAATGAGATCAAATCTGTTATCGGTAAAAAATGACCGATACCATTTTATAGTTTTATTATCTGATGTTATGGATAAGCTTCTATTTAATGGGTAATCAAAATAGGTTATGTTTTCAGGGAACTCCACGTTGCTTGTCCCAATAATAGTCACCTCAAAACCGGCAGCAATTAAATACTGAGAAAGATTGATGCGTTTATGCACATCTTCACCACCAACTAAACATATTTTTTTTGACATTTATTTTTAAACTATAAGTAGCTAATTGTTTCTTGATTTATAATTGTGGGCTGTAAAGTGAAAAATACCACTTTTGAAATGTGTAAAATGTCCAAACTTTATAGCTATTGTCTTCCTTACCTGAAATATGATTCATGACTAATGGTTTGATGTATTTGCTATTAAACAACCCTTGTTTATCTATTAGTTTAGAGTTTATATAATGTTCTAATTCGGTTTTTAAGCCAGCACGAAGCCAATCTCCAACAGGAACGGCAAATCCTTTTTTAGATTTATCTAGAAATCCATCAGGAAATTCATGCTTAAAAGCTTCTTTTAAAATATGCTTTTTGCTCCAGCCTTTGAGTAAGTAGTTTTCTGGTAAACTATTGGAAAAATTCCAAAGAGCTTTGTTTAAAAATGGCGCACGACATTCCAAGGAATTCATCATGCTGGTTCTATCTACTTTAACGAGCATGTCACCTTCAAGGCTTATTAAACGGTCAACCTCTCGATAATCATGAAGCGATTTAGGTTTGCTAATATGTCCTTTATAGTAGGCAAACGGATTTGCTAACGTATGTTCAGGGTTTAGTAATTGTTGGGTGTCATTTTCAAAACCTAATGAAATAATATTCCAATAGTTTTCACCTGTATAATCAATAGCTTGGACCAGTTTTTTTAGTTTAAAACGTTTTCCGCGATTATCATCTTTAGTAGTAAGTAAACTGGTTAGCAATGGCTTTGTACTATTATGAAGAAACTCGGGAACCATTTTGGTATAACGGTTGTTTAAATTTCCCATGTAATATTTATTGTAACCACCAAAAACCTCATCGCCACCATCTCCGGTTAAAGCAACTTTTACATAATTGCTTGTTTTTTTGGATACCAAATAGGTTGGTAGTGCTGATGAATCTGCAAAGGGTTCATCAAAATTCAATAAAATAGCATCAATATGTGCTTTAATATCACTTTCAGAAATTATAAATTCGTGATGATTACTGTTGATTTGCTTGGCTACCAGTTTAGATTTATCGGTTTCATCAAATGAAGCTTTATCAAAACCAATAGAAAAGGTGTCTATTTTGTTATTAGATAATTGTGATAAGCCCAAACTAACAATGGAAGAATCTACACCACCAGATAAAAATGTTCCAATTGGAACGTCGCTAACCGTGCGACTTTCAATACTGGTCATCATGAGGTCGTGCAACTTAAATTTAGCCTCATTAAAAGACAAGTTGCTTCTATCTGTCTCAATTTTATGAATTTCGGAAATCGAATGTGTATGATTTACCAGGTCATAAGTAATATAATGATTGGCTTCTAGTTTCAGAATACCATTATAAATAGAAAAAGGTGCAGGAATGTAAGTGAGCTTAAAAAATAAATTTAACCCTGTTTTTGAAATTTCCGGCTTATTGGGAAGCACCTTGATAATGGATTTAAGTTCAGATGCGTAATAAAAACCATTTTCAGTTTGTGCGTAATACAAAGGTTTTTCGCCAAAGAAATCACGCGCAATAATGAGTTTGTTTTGATTTTTGTCATGAATGCTAAATGCATACATACCATCTAGTTTTTCAAAAGATTTTTCGCCTTCCGTTTCATACAGTTTTAGAATAACTTCTGTATCGCTTTGTGTTTTAAAAGTCAAGCCTTTTGTTTCTAAATCTGCACGTAGCTTTCGGTAATTATATATTTCACCATTAAAAACTATCGTTATGCTAGTATCTTCATTTGAAATAGGTTGCTTGCCTGTATTTAAATCTATAATTGAAAGTCTGCGCATTGCCATTGCTACACAATATGTGTCACTGCTATTGTGATAAAAACCGGAATCATCAGGACCACGATGTATGATGGCATGATTCATTTTTTTAAGCGTGTTTAGGGCATCTTCCGAAGCTGTAAATTCAGGTTTTATATATCCGTTTATTCCACACATAAATTAAATACTATCAATTAAGTTTTTAACATGAACTCCAATATTCTTGATGTCGTACGTTTTAGCGCGCTCGAAACTTAAATCGCTATACTGTTTGCGTGCTTCTGGATTTTTCTGTAAATATTTAATGGCTTGTGAAAGCCCTACAGAATCATCAACATTTACTAAGATGCCATATTTAGCCTTAACGAAAGACCCTTTTAAAATAGAAACATCTTCATTGTCGTTTAGTAATTCTAGAGGTCCAGACATACAATTGGTGCAAATTACGGGTAAACCAACAGACATCGCTTCCAAAACCACGTTAGGGAACCCTTCCGTTAGGGAGCATAGTACAAAACAATGCCCTTTTATGATGTGTGACTTAACATCATCCACATTACCATTAAAATTTACACGCCCAGCAAGATTCAATTTAATAGATAATTCATCTAATTGTTGGTGTAAGTAGCCATCCCCATAAATTTCCATATAAAAATTGCTGGATAACATACTTATGGCTTCAATAATGCTTTTTTGGTTTTTCACAGGAATCATACGTCCAACGGTGACTACTTTAAAAATGTCTTCAAAATCAGTGTATGTGGCTAATTCAGGCTTAACTCTTTTGGTTAGAATAGGATTATATATAACAGACCTGTCTATTTTTAGTCTATAATTTGTTTTTAAATCCGCATTGATATAAATGGAATTTGAAAATAGTTTGTCGTTTTTGTTGTAAAAATAAGGGATTAGTAGTTTGGTTAAAAAAGAAGTAAGCTTATCATCTTTGTACATGATGGATGGGAAACAACGCTCGCTAATTATAGTTTTTAATTTAGGGTTAAACATTTTAGCAATGCTGGTCATAATATTTTGACGAACTAAAAAGGAAACAACCACATCAATTTTTTCTTTTTTTAAAACTTTCTGATAGGTAAATATGAATTTGATGTTGTCTTTAATTCTACCAAACACGGAGGTTTTAAAAGTTTCATTAGGTTTAGATAATACCACCACTTTCGTATCCTCTGGTATAGGCAGTTTAATTTCGTTATATAACAAAATTAAGGTGACATCGTAATATTTAGGAAGCTCAGATAATAATAAGCTAACAACTTTCTCGGCTCCACCATAACCTATGGCAGAAATAAACAATGCTATTTTTCTTTTTTCAGACATGCTGATTCTTAGGAGATAATTTTATAAACAAGTTGGTATAATCATTAATAATTTTATTGCTACTAAATTTATTTTTTACCGCATTACTTACAGTTTCCGGGTTAAAAGGGAATGTGTTATGAATCTGATTTAAATAGTTTACATAATCTTCCTCGGTATCAGCTACGTAACCATTTTTACCAGCCTCTATAATTTCATCCAATCCACCAGGAGCATTAAAAGCCAGAATAGGAGTGCCTACTACACAGCTCTCTATAAGAACATTAGGGAAACCCTCTACAAAGGATCCTTGCAGGAACACATCGCTTTCAGCTAAATAGGTTTCTACATTTTTTGTGAAGCTAATATACGTTATGTTTTTTGCTAGTCCCTTACTATCAAGCATTTCAAAAATACTATCTTTTTCATTACCAGCACCAATAATAGTATAATGAAATGGAAAATTTAATTGTGAAAGTATATTAATAATGCGTTCATGCCCTTTCTCCTTGCTTAAACGACCAATGGTAATAAAGGAAATTGGTTTGGATGTATCTCGAGCTGTAGCTTTAAGTTTAAATTCTTTAGTTATAGGGTTATTAATTAATACGGTTTTTGATTTTGGTACTTTATAATTTGCAATCATATCCTTTTGCATGTCTTTAGACTGACAAATAATACAATCCACTAACTTATAGGCAAATACAATCATAGCTTTAGGGAAAGCAGAATTGGTGTACGGATTATGTTTATTTAAAACGGTTAATACATTCGCCTCACGAGAAACAAATTTAGTCTTTCTAAAATAAGGAGACATAAAAGCAATCATGGTATTCAAATGCACAATGGAACTAACTACAATATCTGGTTTGTGTTTTCTGAAGTATTGAAACAAACTACCAAAAGCTTTTAAAACACGCGGTTTGTTTAAGTAAACGATGTTTAAATTTTCTAGTTCGTACACGGTGTCTTTTTCATAGCCTGTAATAAGTAAGGTGACTTTAAATTGGTTTTCGTCCAAGTTTTGAGCCACGTAAGATAGGATACGTTCGGCACCACCAGCAGCTAATGATGGTAGTACAAATACAATATTGGTTTTAGAGTTTTTCATTATTTAATAGTGTATCCTTTTCCGTTCGTTTTAAGCCATTGTTTTAAAACGAGTAATTTCCAAATTAAAGGATAGCGATTCCAGCTACCATTCATGTGTTGTTGAATCATTTTATAGACCTCATCAGCATCAATATTCGGGATTTCTCGTAAACTGGCCATATCCAGTTCTGAAAGCACATAATCTTTTAATTCATGTTTAAACCATTCTCCAAATGGCATAGTAAAACCAGCTTTTGGTCGGTCAAATATTTTTTCCGGAACATATTGATAGAGTACATCCTTTAAAATACGCTTTTGAATTTTCCCATTGTATTTAAAATCTGTTGGTAACGACTGTGCAAATTCCACAATACTATGATCCATAAGTGGTGCGCGTGCTTCAAGAGAATATGCCATGGTGGCGCGATCTACTTTGGTATTAATATCCCAATTAAGGTAGGTTTTAATATCAAAATCGGTTAGACGTTCATATAAATTTTTGGTGTTGTGATATAGATATTTTTTTTCGGGAACATCGGTATAGTCAAAATCGGATTTCAACCAAGACATATTAACACCGGTAACCGATGCAATATAAAGCGAATTGATATCGTCATATTGCAATCCCTTACCAATCATTTTAAATTTATAGTAAGGCGCTAAACTAGCTGTTTTTGCAACCGTATGCCTTAAAAAACTTGGTAGATTGTATAAGTGATTTACCTGTTTCATCCATTTGTAGCGCTCATAACCTATGAAACTTTCGTCTCCACCATCACCAGATAATGCAACGGTAACTTTTTTACGAGTATGCTTCGCTAAAAGCATGGATGGAATGGCTGAAGAATCAGCAAATGGTTCATCATAAAAATGCGTAAAATTATCAATGAGATCTAATCCTTCATTATAATTACATTCTATAATATGATGATCTGTTTGTAAGTGATCTGCTACCTGTTGGGCATACACACTTTCGTCAAAACCTTTTTCGTTAAATTTCACTGAAAAGGTTTTCACTTTACTATCGGTTGTTTTTGTAGCCAAAGCAGCAACGACCGATGAATCAACGCCACCGGAAAGGAAAACACCTACAGGAACATCGGCAAATAAACGTGTGGAAACGGCACTACTTATTAAACCATCTAATTCGGCAATAGCATCTTTGTAAGAACCTTGAAACGGGTTTTTAACGTTTGTATCAATATCCCAATATTTTCGTTCTTTAAAGTTGTACGTTGTTAAATCTAAAGAAAAACAATGTCCAGCTTGTAGTTTTTTAATCTCATTAAAAATGGAATGTGGATCCGGAACGGCTCCCCAAGCTAAATAGTAACTGATAGCTTTATTAGAAATTGTTAAATTGGTATGATGCATTTGAATAGATGAAATCTGACTTGCAAATTCAAATTGTTTCTCATTCAAATAATAGTAAAATGGTTTTTTACCCAAACGATCCCGGGCGCCGAAAAGTTTTTGTTTCGTCTCATCATAGATAACAAAAGCAAACATGCCACCTAAATAATTGACGCAATCTTCACCATATTCTAAATATGCTGCACAAATAACTTCCGTATCACTAGTTGTTTTGAACGGATAGCCTTTTGCTTCTAACTGTTTTTTTAGCACTTTAAAATTGTAAACCTCACCATTAAACACAATATGGATGCTGTTGTTATAGGTAAAGGGTTGGTTGGAACGCTCGTCAACATCTATAATAGCCAAGCGGTTATGACCAAATATTATTGGTTTGGATTCGTCTCCAAAAAATTTAAAATCTAATTTATCGGGACCTCTAAATTTTGCGCGTTCCAACTTGTCTTGAACTTGTTTTTTAGAGTATTCTATAGTTGATCCGTAAATTCCACACATAATTAATTAGCTTTAATTTCAGCCCCTAAAGGCAATTGTTGATTTACTCTATGATATAGCCAAATGGAAACAAAAAGCACATCGTATTTCTCAAAAAAGTTATGAGCTACCATTAAATATCCAATGATTGCAACGGCCAAATAGGTGTATTCCTGATGAACGCGAAAAAACCGGAGGCTACGGATGGCTATTGCCAAGTAAATAATAATAATTAGTAAAAATGCTAAAATACCGGCTTCACCTAATACCATGAGGAACGTATTGTGAACACCATATTCCACTGAAACTAAACTGGATTCGCCTCTCATGGATTTATATCCCGCACCTGTAACGATATTGTTGGTTATTAGATCCGAGAAAAAGGACCAAGTTTCATTTCTGGAACCTTCGGTTATAGTTTGTGTTTCTACGTTTTCGCTATCTCCAAATAAACTGTGTAAAGCCGAAAATCGCGCTTTATTTAGTTGAAGGGCAGAAGAAGCGGCAAAAATTATAACCAAAGCCACGGCACCAACTACGAAGGTTTGGATGTTTTTTTTATTGGCAAAAACGGATATCACATTTATAATTACTAAAAACATAATAAAGGATCTTGACAGCGTGAAAATTCCACATAGTATTAGCACAAATTGTACTAATAATTTAAGTTTATAATTGGGAATGATATACGTTAAGGCAAAAGCAAACAAACAGATAAAGCCAGCTTTATTAGGGTTAAGGTAAAAACCTCCATATCTACCAAAAACATCAGGAAATACTAAAGCATTTACCGCAATACTTAATGCGCCAATTACAAGAAACATAAGTAATTCTTTATCTGTTGTGTCTTTTGTAATTTCATTCACGCACACAATAAAAATAAAATAACGAATAGCTTCTTTAATAAACAATTCGGTAACACCTGTGTATTGGAGTCCTGAAAATGTAAAAAAACAAATCCCTAAAACAATAAAGGGCCAGAGAGGTTTCGATTTTTTTGCCAAAAAGAAATATATAATTACAGAAACTGTTAATAACAAATTGGTAATAGAACCCATGCCAGCACCAAGATACTCCAAACTAAATGTAGGGACATTTAGGAGGATTAGAATTAGCGCTACGTATTTTAATAGTTTCATGAATTTGCTTTACTGTATAAAGATTTCCTTTTGCTTGTTTGTATAATTATAGAAAACAAATATTTTTAAAATTTGAATGATGGTCGTACAAAGTGCAATGCCAATTAAACCAATCCAATTCATTAAAATAAAATCTAATATAATATTTAATAGCATGCTTCCTAACGAGACATAAGCCATAAATGCATTTTTATTTATGCTAGTAAGAAATTTCACAAATAAATTACCACAGATTATAAACGGAACTCCTATTAAATATATAATTTGAATTTCAGAAACAATAGCAGTGTCATCAGCGGTGAAATTATCTCTTTCAAATAGGAGCGCTATAATTTCTGTTGAAAATATGCTAGCAACAACCATGACACTCATAATAACTATAAAAATCCATTTATTTAGCAGATAAAGTGTTTTAAAAGATTTTTCAGGATCGTCAATTGTCAATTTTGAAAAGTAGGGAAGTAGTACATTCCCTAAAGCAATGATAAATATGGTTGTAAAAAACGCAGGTATTTTCATTCCGTAACTCAAAGCGGTTATTGAGCCTACAACCAGTTGCGCAGCAAAATATAAATCCGTAACAGGAATTAACCCTGTTAAAAATCCTGATGAAACTTTTGCCGGCACTTGTTTAAACATTAAGATAGCATTGGAGCTTTTAAAATCTGGTAGGGCAAATTTTAATATCTGCTTTTGCAATGCAATAAGTGTCAGAAATATTAATTGCAACACGCTCCCAATTAACATGCCAATTGCTAAAACACCAGCTCCTAATTCTTCACGATAAAAAACAACGCAAACAATCATAGCAAGAGATGTTATAATTGGGTAGAGAGATGAATATGTAAATTCACCATATATATTGAGTAATCCACTAAGTAAAGAAGTTAGTCCCCAAATAAGAATACAGGGTAATAAATAATGGAATTGTAGAATAATTAATTCATAATAACTAGACGTATGTCCAGCGAAAAAGAGTTCTAAAAGAACATCAGTAAATAAATAGGCAATTCCCATAAATACTAATGAAGTCAGTATGGTTACCATAAAGCTCGTAGACTGAAACGCGCCAATATTTTTATTGTTTTTTTCTTCTGCTATATAATTAGGGATGAAGACCGAGTTGAAAGCACTTAAGAACACCTCATTAATAAATCCAGGAAGTAATAAGGCTATTAAAAAGGTGTCTAGTATTTCCGACAGTCCAAATTCACCGGCTATTATAACTTCCTTGTAAAAACCAAAAAACTTAACCAATACCGTAATGGCTCCCACAATAATAATATTGATAGCAGTCGGGTTGTTTTTTACCTTATAAAACAAGGTTTTGATTAGGTTTGTTATTTTCACAAAAACTAGGTGTTTTTTAATAGTTTTTTAAGTGGCCATCCTAAAACAAATAGGATTTTCAAAAGTTTTGAGTTTATAGCATTTGTATAAGATTTCAAACTGAAGTCTAAAAAAATGGCAGCTCTTAAAAGTGTCAAAATTCGTTTTATAAATAGCATGGGATATTTCATGAAATAATCTGAATAAAACCAGTTTAAAATACATAAGGAATAGATAGCCATACCAAACGCATCATTTTTATGATTCTGAATAGAAATGGCATTTTCCGTATCTAGATAGTAAATACGTAAAATATGATTCACGTATTTGGTTTTAAATCCCTGATTAGCAATTAATTCCCAAATAATGCCTTCTGGAATATAACCTTTGGCGAAAATAGCTTCATTAATATGAATACCTTTTAAAACATCTGTTTTTGTAAAACCCCATTTTTCAGTGGCTTCTAAATGTTCGCGTTGAGACATAAACGTATTACTATAATAGGGTTGCTTTTCAAAAGCTTTACCAACTAAATTTCCGTTTTGATCTTCGCATAAACAGGTAACACCACTTATTCTCGGTTTTAAATCGGCTGGAATTTCTTCGTATTCTTTATTTAGTAATTCTAAAGCTTCTGGAACACAAGCATCATCAGAATCGAATGGTAATATAAATTCACCTTGCGCTAATTGGATGGCCTGAAAAAAGCAGGCCATTTTATGTTTGTTTTTAACGTTATTAACATAATTAACTGGAAATGTTGCTGTCTGGATAAGGGTTTCAATAGTCTCATGCGAGTTATCAGTAGAGCCATCATTAATTATTACCAGTTCAAAATCTTTGAATGTTTGATTTTCTAATGATTCAAATACACGTTGTAACGTATTTGCTCGGTTATAAACAGGAGTAAATATGGTAAAGCGATATATGTAATTGCCTTTAGGTTGTTCGGAGTAGGATGGCAGTAGTGTTTGTAAATTCATATTAACCTTGTAATGCTTCCGTTATTAAATGTTTCCATTGTTCCGAAATATGTTTTGTTTCAAATTTTGTAGTGCTTGCTTTAGCAGAAGCTCCAAATCGTTCTCCTAATTCAGGTTGCGTTATTAATATCTCTAATTTGCGTTTTAGCATGTTTTTATCGCCTACAGGAATCAAAAATCCATTTTCGCCGTCATCAATAACTTCGTTAGGTCCTGAAGGACAATTAGTGGAAATGCAAGGTAAGCCAAAAGCCATAGCTTCTATTAATGCGTTTGGAAAACCTTCAAAATTAGATGTGAAAGCAAAAATTCGTGCTTTATTGTAATAGTCATGGACATTGTCTACGCTACCGACTAATTCTACAGAATTCTCCAAATTTAAGTCATTAATGAGAGCTTGCAATTCAGAACGTAACTCACCTTCACCTACAATTTGAATTTTCCAATTATCTATTTCCATTTCTGAAAATGCTTCAATAAGTAAGCGTTGATTTTTAACAAGATCGAGTCTGCCAACGCTTAAAATTATGTTTTCTTTTTGTTTGGATTCATCCCTGAATGCTATTAAGCTGTCTGCCAACGGGTTTTTGATAATGGCCAATTTTTCTGGATTTAAAAATTTGGAGAAGTAGGATTTAATCCCAGCCGTTTGAACTATCAGTTTTGTGCTATAGGGATATGTTTTTTTTCTAATTTTTATCCAAAAATTAGTTAATGGGTCATAATCCGGATGCGTGCGTTCACTAATTAAACATGGGATTCGTGCAAATTTGCTAGCAATTATGGTGTAAATATTTGTTGTGGTCATAAAACCTATAGCCACTGAAATCTGTTCCTTTTTTAAAATGCGATATAAACTACCAATCATATAAACGTTGTTGGTAAGCGAATCGATAAAGCGCATATTTTTATTGTAGGATTCTTTGCAAGAAATGTGCTTAATACGACTATCCAACTCATAAAACGGCATGACATTATACAAAGTGATTATTGTTACTTGATAATCCGCAACAAAGGAATTTGCAAGTGTGCTTAAAACACGTTCGGCACCACCTGAAGTTAAACTCGTTATTACAAAGGCTATTTTCGGTTTGTTTGTAACCGAAAATTGACCTTCAGAATGAAGATTGGACATATATTTTTATTAATAGCGCAATAAAAGTATATATTTTTTTAGTCTTTATCTTCCTGTAGGACATTAATTAGATTAACGACCGATTTTAGATATGAATAACAATATTTGAGGTATTGCCCAATTATTTCAGTTTGTTGATAACATGTTGATATCTAGTAACAAAGAAAAACATCCAAATCTCTTTAACAAACGTATATTTGTCGTCATTCCATTTCTTGCCAGAACAATCTACCCGAAATTTTATCGACAAAAAGTACAAAAAATACTACAAAATGCATTTTGAGTAGTGTAATTCTGACAAAAATATTGTATTTCATCGAATATTTAGGAAGAAATTGTTTTGGTTATAAGTTGAATACATAGTTTTACGCAGATTAATAGCAAATCGCCTCAAATGAAGAAAAAGATTAGAGGGAAATTTCTTTTAAAAGGAATCTCCATAAGCATGTTACTTTTATTTTTTACCCCAAATAAAATAACTGGTCAGTCTTATCCTGACCAAGTTCAATTACCAAATGTTAACTACGAAACGTATCAGCAACCCGGAACATCACTTCCTGGTTATTTAGAAACGTTTACGGAATCACTTTCCGGGAGTTCGGTAACAAGAATCACGGATAGAAATGTATTTAATGTTTCAGGACAACGATTAAGGCATAATTACAGTCGTGATCAAACTTGGAACAGCGATGAAACATTAATAAAAATGGCGGGTTATCCAGCAGCAATATTAGATGCTGAAACTTATGAGTTTTTGTATTGGAGTGATATTCCTAGTTATGGCCGATGGAGTCACACACAACCAAATATTATGTACGGAACAGATGGTAATACATTTGTTTCTCATGATGTGAATAGCAACCAAAGAACTGTTTTACATCGTTTTTCAAATTATGCCTCTGTCGATTTTGGTTTTGGAGAAGGCAATCAAGATAAATTTGACAGATATGTTGGTCTTATTGGTAAGAATGGCAATAATAGTACCCTTATAGTATATGATATTCAGAATAACGTGGTTACTGGTACAAAAGATATTGGTACAAATGGAAATGAATTAGATTGGTTTTCCGTATCCCAATTAGGTGGCTTTGCTGTTGCCCAATATAAGGACAACGGAACAGGTCCTACCGCTGGAATTAAATCTTATAATATTAATATGACTAATGAACAGCATATTTATCACAATACGGAACATGGAGATTTAGGTGTAGATGCATATGGAAATGAGGTTATTGTTGAATATGGTGGTGAAAGTGAATGGAATGCTAATTATAGTCTATATATGGCACGATTAGATGGTCAAGGTGTTACCAAGCTTTTTCCGTATATTAATGGAAAAGGTATTTGGGGTGGTCATATTTCTACTCAAAACGTAGACAGACCAGGTTGGGCTTATATTAGTGAACAATGTTGCCCAACTAATCCGGTGGCACCTGCGGAAATTTTCGCTATTAAGTTAGATGGTTCTGGAACCATTGAACGTTATGGAAAACACAATGCTGCACCTTCGTCGTATTTACACGAAACACAAGTAGTGCCAAATAGAAATGGGACTAAAATGATTTTTGCCAGTAATTGGAATGATTCAGCCGTTATGAGCCAAAGTGGTTCCCCATCTTTTGTTTTGGAGTATCCACAAGTATCACAAGGGATGACTGTAAATGCCGGAAATGATGTTTCTGTTTGTGAAGGTCAATCTACAAATTTAACGGCTTATGGAACGGGCGGAACTAATTTTACTTGGAGTACAGGTGAAACAACTCAAAACATAGAAGTAACCCCAAGCCAAACAACAACCTATACGGTAACATTAACAGATAATTCTGGGAATAGCGTTACAGATGAGGTCGTGGTAACGGTAAATTCAATTCCGGTTGCAAACGCTGGAGAGGATGTTACTATAAATGAAGGCGAATCTGTAACCTTAACGGCTACAGGTGGCGACACATTTTTGTGGAATACCACTGAAACGTCTGCAAGTATTGCAGTTAGTCCAACTGTAACAACAACCTATACAGTACAGGTAATAAGGCAGGGATGTTCATCAGAAGATACGGTTGTCGTATCAGTGTCACCAACTCCCATAACAGCCGATGCTGGTGACGATACAACGATTTGCGAAGGCGCAAGTGTCACTTTAACGGCATCGGGAGGATCAGATTATGAGTGGAGTACAGGTGAAACTTCACAAAGCATAACGGTTAATCCAACAACAACTACAAACTATACAGTAACGGTTTCAAACGGTCAGACATCCGCGTCTGATTCAGTTTTGGTAACCGTAAATCCTTTACCAACAGCACATGCTGGTTCAGATATAACAATTACGGAAGGCGAGAGTACCATACTAACAGCAACAGGAGGAACATCTTATTTATGGAATACCGGCGAAACCACATCTAGTATATCAGTGAGTCCTCTGCAAACAACAACATATTCAGTTCAGGTTACTGAAAATAATTGTTCTAGTGAAGCAATTGTAACAGTTGTCGTTGAAGGTTCAAGTCCAACCGTTACAGCGGATGCAGGTGAAGATGTTACAATTTGCGAAAACGCTTCAACCACATTAACCGCTTCTGGTGGATCTTCCTATGAATGGAGTACCGGAGAAACAACTCAAAGCATTGAGGTTAACCCGACAACAACCACAACCTATACGGTTTTAGTATCTGATGGTAACACTTCAGATTCAGACTCTGTAGTTGTAACCGTAAACGCATTACCTAACGCAAGTGCAGGGTATGACGTAACTATTACAGAAGGCGAAAGCATTACACTTAATGCTTCGGGAGGAACTTCTTATTTATGGAATACAGGGGATACATCTCAAAACTTGACTGTTTCACCTACGGAAACGACAACTTATTCCGTAACAGTAACCGAGAACAATTGCTCCAATCAAGATAGCGTAACCGTATTTGTAAATCCGGAAGAACCTGTCGTTGAGGCAAATGCTGGTGATGATGTTACCATTTGTGAAAACGCGTCAACCACATTAACCGCATCAGGTGGTTCAATATACGAATGGAGCACAGGTGAAACCACACAAAGTATTACCGTTAACCCATTAACTACTACAACATACACAGTACATGTGTCCGAAGGAAATGTTACGGATTCAGATACAGTGGTGGTTACAGTTAGCCCATTACCAAACGTTGTAACTAGTGATGATCCAACTATTGAGTTTGGACAATATACTACCTTATCCGCTTCTGGTGGAACCGACTATTTGTGGAGCACAGGAGAAACCACGCCACAAATTTCTGTTAGTCCAACCTATACATCAATTTACACTGTAACGGTTTCAAACAATGGCTGCGCTAGAACTGAAAATGTTCAAGTAAATGTTGTTGATTTAGTGAATGCCGATGCTGGAGACGATGTTGAAATTTGTGCTGATGGCGACCAAAACACAAGCGCAACATTACGCGCAACTGGTGGCTTGTATTATGAATGGAGTACTGGGGAAACAACGCAAAGTATTACTGTTAGCCCAGAAGAAACAACGGAATATGAAGTAATGGTTTCCAACGGGTTTAACTATGAAACAGATCGCGTAAATGTTATTGTAAATCAATGTTTATCTGCAGGAGAACCTGAAATAGTAAATACTGAAATGTTGGTGTTTCCAAACCCCGCAACTAGTGAAATAAATGTGAAAGTTTCAGGATTTGACAATGATACTAAAATTTATATTTATGATATGTTAGGTCGTTTAATTCAAACCACTTCCATTGGAACCACGTCACATGGCGCAATTACCAAGAAAATTAATGTTTCTAATTTACCTAGAGGAATGGTATTGGTAACCTTAAACCAAAATGGAGTAGTTCATACTAAAAAAATTGTACTGAATTAAACAGTCCATTTAGGCTACATAAAGTGGCTGTCTGAAAAGTGAGTATGCTTTGTCAAACCAAGCGGAGTAGAAGTTTTAGTGTTTTAAATAACCGGACTATTTCTACTACGCATAAGGTGACATTTAGAACCGCAAATTACTTTTTAGATAGCCATTTTTTTTATTTCCATAACACTTCGATAATGGTAGCAATGCTATCGCAGTTTTCAATTTTCAAATCTAAATTAGCGTCTTTTGTTCGGCTTTCTAAAAAGTAAATACCACAGGGCTCTCTTCTTGTGTCGCTTTTAGAAAACTGGACGTCGCCAAATTTAATTACGGATCTTATAGTTGTGCTATCAATAGATCTCGCTTGTAGTTCTTTTTCCGCTTCCGCACTTATGTGTAATGTTTTGGAGTTAATATTCTTTAAAACGCGTGCTTCCGGACCGTAATCACAGGACGCTTTTTTACCATTTAAAAAAAAGGCTAGTAACACTAAACCAATTGAGAATCCACCTAGGTAATACCCAATACGTTGAATTAATTTCACAGTTAATATTTTGAATTTTAAAATAAAATCGACTAAAATATCAATAAATTAATATCGCTATGTTTTAAGTCGAACCATTCGCCAACAGATTTGTTGGTTAAAATGCCGTGGTAAAAATACAACCCATTTTTTAAACCCTTATCAAAACGTAAAGAATTTTCTAAACCGCCATCTTCGGCAATTTTTAATAGGTAAGGTGTACAGATATTACTAATAGAAATAGAAGCTGAGCGTGAGTAGCGTGCTGGAATATTAGGTACACAGTAATGGGTAACGCCATGTTTAATAAATGTAGGTTGTTTATGAGATGTAACTTCGCTGGTTTCAAAACAACCTCCCATGTCAATACTAACGTCTATAACCACCGAGCCATTTTTCATATTGGCCACCATGGAGTCGCTAACAAGAATAGGCGCTCTATTTTTACCACGAACGGCTCCAATAACCACATCGCAACGTTTTAATGCTTTCGATAGGTTTTTTGGTTGTAATGTTGAGGTGAAAATTGTACGACCTAAATTAGTCTGAATACAGCGTAATTTGGTTATGGAATTGTCAAAAACTTTTACATTGGCACCAAGTCCAATGGCGCTTCTTGCAGCAAATTCACCAACGGTTCCTGCACCTAAAATTACGACTTCAATAGGAGGAACACCGCTTATGTTACCAAATAATAAACCGTTACCATTATTTACATTGCTTAAAAGCTCTGATGCTATTAATACAGAAGCTGTTCCGGCAATTTCACTTAAACTTCGCACGGCAGGATAAGCGCCATCTTCATCGCGAATAAACTCGAAAGCCAAAGCAGTTATGCGTTTACTGGCAAGGGCTTCAAAGTATTTTTTATGTTGGGTTTTGAGTTGTAATGCTGAAATAAGAATGGTTTGCGGATTAATCAGTTTTATTTGATCAAGTGTAGGTGGTTCCACTTTTAAAATCATGGGACATGCATAAACTTTGGCAGTATCTTTCGTGATTTCTGCACCAGCTTCGCTGTAATCCTTGTCACTAAAATTAGCGCCCTTTCCTGCGCCAGCTTCCATAAGTATCCGGTGGCCATTACTGGTTAAAGCGGAAACAGCGTCAGGTGTTAAACAAACCCGTTTTTCTTGAAATGCAGTTTCTTTTGGAATACCAATAAATAATTCACCTTTTTTCTTGTAAACCTCTAGGGTTTCTTCCTGTGGGAGTAATTGTTGTTTTGTAAAAGGGGATAAGGCTTTGGACATAATTTGACAGCATATTATTGATACCTCAAATTACGAATTAATTTTTGAAAGAATGATGTGTTTTTTAAAAATACTGCTTAATCTTACCCCAAAGTGATGTTGGTTTCAGCATAAATTCATCTTCCAGTTCTTGTAATGATTTATTGGCTGTATTCAATTTGTCAAACATTTTTGCACGTATCAAATAAATGGATGGTACTACAATTGCTATTAAAGGGATCAAATATAGCATCTGATTACTGTCAACGTAGCTAATATCATCATTTATAACAGTAAATATTTGAAATATAAACATCGAAATTGGAATAATCAGCACGTGATACCACCAATGTCTGCAAGTGAAAAACCATATGAGAATGAGTAGTAGGGGAATTATCTTGCCAGTTAAAGTCCAAGCAACTGTAAGTACACTACCGTAATGTGTGCTATCATATGTGAATAAAAAAGTGTCCCAAACCTTTTGGTCTGGAACACTTTCGTATAAATAAAATAAATAGGGTGTTGATGCAATAAATACAGCAATAAATGTACCTAGTACAACACTTCTATTATCCGTGCGTTGGAACCACGATTTTTCTTTTTTCAATTTTTGTTGTTTGTTGGTCATTTAAATCAATTATGTGGGCTGCTTGAGCTGTAAATAACATTCCACCAAAAATTGCAATTGCTAATAAATACTTTTTTGTTCTCATAATATTAAGGGATTTAATTAATTAATAATCCAAATGTATATGAGTAGTATGATTCAAAATAGCTCGAAATGTTAAAATTATGTTAAAATTAACGTTTTTTCAAATTTCGATTACGGTTTTCCCGTAAAATGCCTCAGTTTGAGAATTATGTCATTTTGTCAGTCTCTTAAAATTACCTTATTTAAGCGTTAATTGTCTTTTTTCAGTTCCAAGATGCTCTATTGAAATGATATGAAAATCATCTGATAGAAGCTCTTTTATAATCTCTGGCCATTCTATAAATAACCAATTATTACTTTCTAAATAATCTTCAATTCCAAAATCATAAGCCTCTTCCATGGAATTTAATCGGTATAAATCAAAATGATAGATATCCGAATTAGAAGTGTGATAGGTGTTCACTAAAGAAAACGTCGGGCTGCTTACATCATCTGAACTTCCTAGTTTTTTTACTAAAGCTTTAATTAAAGTTGTTTTTCCTGTACCCATGGCACCATCAAATAAAATAACTTTGTGTTTTAGAGCTTTTATAATAGCTTGAGCCACACTATCTAGACTTTCTAAATTATAATCTACAATCAAAGTATTATATATTAAAGCACAATTATAAGAATTAAAAATCACAAAAACTAATAAAAAGTGTATTTCATCGGATTTTTATGTATTTCAAAGATGATTTTATTTGGGGTCCAATACAATAAACGGTATAATCATTTCTTCTAATGATACGCCTCCATGCTGATAGGTATTCCTGTAATAGCTTACATAGTGATTGTAATTATTTGGATAGGCAAAAAACAAATCGTTTTTAGCAAATATAAAGGAGCTGCTCATGGTTAAGGCTGGTAAATGAATAGATTTCGGGTCTTTTGCTACCAAAACGTCTTTATCTTCATAGGTTAAACTTCTTCCAGTTTTGTAACGTAAATTTAAAGACGTGTCCTTGTCGCCAACCACTTTAGACGGATTTTTAACATTTATAGTGCCATGATCTGTAGTTAGGATTAATTTAAACCCAAGTTGCTGGGCTTGCTGAATCATTTCTAATAACGGTGAATTTTTAAACCAACTTTGTGTTAATGAGCGATACGCTTTATCATTAGATGCTAATTCTTTTACCACATCCATTTCTGTTTTGGAGTGCGATAACATATCTACAAAATTGTAAACTACTACAGTTAAGTCGTTATCTTTTAATGATTTAAAGTTGTCTACTAATTGTTTGCCATTTTTTAAATTGGTTATTTTGAAATACTTGGTAGATAAGTTCTGTAAGCCTAATCGTTTCAATTGGGCTTCTAAAAACGCTTCTTCATGTAAATTTTTACCGCCTTCATCCGTATCGTTTTTCCATAAATCAGGATGCATTTTTTCCATGTCGGAAGGCATTAACCCTGAAAAAATAGCATTTCTAGCATATTGTGTGGCTGTTGGTAGAATGCTAAAAAAAGCTTCTTCTTTTTGCTTTTTATAATAGTTGCTTACCACAGGTTCAAAAGCTTTCCACTGATCGTAACGTAAATTATCAATTACAACCAATAGCGTAGGTTGTTCTTTGCTAATTTCTGGTGTCACTTTATCTTTAAATAAATTATGAGACATTGTTGGTGCATCCGTATTGGGTTCAAACCACTTTGGATAATTTTTATCAATAAACTTCCCAAACTGCGAGTTGGCTTCCGATTTTTGAGATTCTAAAATTTCAAACATCCCAGAATCTTCAATATCTTCTAGTTGCATTTCCCAATAAATTAGTTTTTGGTATAAGGAAACCCATTCTTGATAGCTGTTAACCATTGATAAATCCATAGCTATTTTGCGAAACTCCTGTTGGTAATTAGAGGTGGTTTTTTCTGAAACTAATCGTGAGTGATCTAAATTTTTCTTTAAACTCAATAAAATCTGGTTTGGATTTACTGGCTTTATCAAATAATCAGCTATTTTATTTCCAATAGCTTCTTCCATAATATATTCTTCTTCACTCTTGGTAATCATTACAACAGGAAGTGTGTCGCGCTTTTCTTTAATTTCATTTAAGGTTTCTAAACCAGTTAATCCAGGCATGTTTTCATCTAGGAAAACAATATCAAAATTTTTATCTTCCAAAACCTCCAAAGCTTCAGTTCCACTTTTACAGGTGGTAACTTTATAGTTTTTTTGTTCTAAAAAGATGATATGTGGTTTTAATAAATCAATTTCATCGTCAACCCAAAGAATATTTATATGGTTCATGTATATTTGTTTATATATTAATATTATGATAGCAAGCTTGCAGACAAAAAACAAACTCAAGATATTTAACGATCCAATTTACGGATTTATTACCATTCCAAATGCGCTGATTTTCGATTTAATCAATCATAAATATTTTCAACGCCTTCGCCGAATATCCCAAATGGGTTTATCTTATTTAGTTTATCCTGGCGCACATCACACGCGTTTTCATCATGCTTTGGGCGGTATGCATTTAATGCAGAAAGCTGTTCAAGTGCTTCGTTTTAAAGGGGTTGAAATATCTGAAGCTGAAGAAAATGCCTTGTACATAGCCATACTTTTGCATGATATTGGTCATGGACCTTTTTCTCATGCCATGGAGCATAGTATTGTAAATGGTGTGAGTCATGAGCATATTTCGCTTCAATTTATGGAGGTTTTAAACGCCGAATTTAACGGAAGTTTAACGCTTGCCATCCAAATTTTTAAGGGCGAATACAACAGACCCTTTATGTGTGCGTTAATTTCGAGCCAATTTGATATGGATCGAGCCGACTATTTAAAGCGTGATAGTTTTTATACAGGTGTCGCCGAAGGTAATATTAATAGTGACCGATTAATTACCATGCTACATGTGGTGGATGACGAATTAGTAGTGGAAGAAAAAGGCATTTACAGCATTGAGAAGTTTTTAGTTGCCAGACGTCTTATGTATTGGCAAGTGTATTTGCATAAAACAGGTTTGGTTGCCGAACAGTTATTAATGCGTGTTTTACAACGCGCTAAAGAACTTACCCAACAAGGTGTTATTTTAGAAGCCAGTAAACCGTTACAGTTTTTTTTACGGAATGATATACAAATTGCTAATTTTAATAACGAGACTTTAGATACATTTTCTAAACTAGATGATTATGATATTATAATGGCAATGAAAGCTTGGCAATATCACGATGATTTTGTTTTAAAAAATTTATGCGAAATGATTATTAACAGGCAATTATTAAAGGTGAAGCTAAAAAAGAATCCCGTACAGCCGGAAAAGCTTCAGAAGCATATAAATAAATTAATGAAACAATATAAGGTATCAGAGCATGAAGCGGCCTATTTTGTTTTTACTGGTGCCATTTCCAATCAGGCTTATGAACAAGATAGCCAGCCGATAAACGTCTTATTTCAATCGGGTAAAATTCAAAATATAGTAAAAGCTTCAGACCAATTAAACCTAAAAGCACTGTCAAAACCAGTCACAAAATATTATATATGTTATCCTAAAGATAAAATGTAATACATTTTTTCTATTTTTGCTTTCAATGAATTTTACAGCAGAACAAATAGCAGGTATTTTAGAAGGTGAAATTGTTGGCGACTCTACTATTGAAGTTTCCAGGTTATCTAAAATTGAAGAAGGAGCGGCAGGCGCTTTAACCTTTCTTTCTAATCCTAAATACACACCTTATATATATACAACTAAAGCTTCTATTACAATTGTTAATAAAAGCTTTATTCCAGAGAAAGATATTCACACTACTTTAATAAAGGTAGATGATGCCTATAAAGCGTTTTCAAAATTATTGGAATATTATAACCAGGTTAAATTAAACAAATCTGGAATAGAACAGCCAACATTTATTTCTGATTCTGCTAAATTAGGCGAAAACATATATATAGGTGCATTTTCGTACATTGGAAATAATGTAGAAATAGGTAATCATGTTAAAATTTTTCCCAATAGTTATATTGGCGATAATGTGGTGATTAAGGATCATACGATTGTGTTTGCTGGTGTAAAAATTTATTCAGATTGTTTGGTTGGTTCCCACTGCGTTCTTAATTCAGGCGCTATTATTGGAGCTGATGGTTTTGGATTTACCCCAAATGAAAAAGGGGAGTACCATAAAGTACCGCAAATAGGGAATGTTATTTTGGAAGATTTTGTGGATGTTGGTGCAGCCACCACGATAGATCGTGCCACTTTAGGTTCTACAATTATTAGAAAAGGTGTAAAGCTGGATAATCAAATTCAAATTGCGCACAATGTTGAAATTGGAAAAAATACTGTTATTGCTGCGCAAACGGGAATTGCTGGCTCAACCAAAATTGGTGAAAATTGTCAAATAGGAGGCCAAGTTGGTATTTCAGGACACCTTACCATAGGTAATAATGTTAAAATACAGGCACAATCTGGGATTGGTAAAAACATTAAGGATAATGAGGTTTTACAAGGCTCGCCTTCATTTAATTATAGCGATTGGAATAAATCCTATGTGCATTTTAAAAATTTACCAAAATTATTTAAATCAGTAAACGAGATAGAAAAAAAATTAGATGGGAATAATTAATACGGATATCAAACAGAAAACCATAGCTAGTGATGTTTCGCTTAAAGGCGTTGGTTTACACACAGGTAATAATGTAACCTTAACGTTTAAACCTGCTCCTGAAAATTTTGGATTTGCGTTTAAACGCATTGATTTGGAAGGTAGCCCAATTATAGAAGCTGATGCTGTTTACGTAACTAATACGCAGCGTGGTACATGTCTTGAAAAAAATGGCGTTACAATCCAAACCTGCGAGCATGTTTTGGCAGCGCTTGTTGGTATGGGCATTGATAATGCTATTTTGGAGCTTGATGCAGCCGAACCACCGATTATGGATGGTTCATCTAAATTTTTTGTTGAAGCTATTGAAAAGGCTGGCATTGTAGAACAAGAAGCCTTCAGGGAAGCTTACGAGGTTACTGATGTCATTTCTTATACAGACGAAGAAACCGGAAGTGAAATTCTAGTGATGCCTGCCAAAGAGTACCAAGTGACTACTATGGTGGATTTTGGCACTAAAGTTTTAGGAACACAGAATGCGTCCATTAAAAATATGGCTGAATTTAAAGCTGAAATATCAGATTCTAGAACCTTCAGCTTTCTTCATGAAATTGAAACACTTTTAGAACACGGACTTATTAAGGGTGGCGATTTAAATAATGCCATTGTTTACGTTGATAAAGAATTGTCTCCAGAAACCATGGAGAAACTAAAAGTAGCTTTCAATAAGGACTCCATTTCTGTAAAACCTAATGGAATCTTGGATAATTTAACATTGCATCATCCAAATGAAGCGGCACGACATAAATTATTAGATGTTATTGGCGATTTAGCCTTAATAAAAACACATATTAAAGGTAAGGTTATTGCTAATAAGCCAGGTCATTTTGTAAACACACAATTTGCAAAAAAAATGTGTAAGATTATTAAAAATGAGCGTCGTAATAATGTGCCGAATATTGATTTGAATAAAGAGCCGTTAATGGACGTAAATCAAATAATGAATATGTTGCCACATAGACAACCGTTTTTGTTAATTGATAAGATATTCGAATTAACAGATTCTGGCGTTATTGGTATGAAAAACGTAACCATGAATGAGCCCTTTTTTGCAGGACATTTCCCAGGCGCACCAGTTATGCCGGGTGTTCTAATTGTTGAAGCTATGGCACAAACAGGTGGTATTTTAGTATTAAGTACCGTTCCGGATCCAGAAAATTATTTGACATTCTTTATGAAAATAGATAATGTAAAATTCAAACAAAAAGTCGTACCAGGAGATACATTAATATTTAAATGCGATTTAATTTCACCTATACGTCGTGGTATTTGTCACATGCAAGGTTATGCTTATGCTAATGGAAAACTATGTGCGGAAGCCGAATTAATGGCGCAAATTTCAAAAGTTAAATAATAATACTAAATGCAGTTTTTTAAACATAACTTGCTAAATAATTTTACCAATTAATTAATTCTAGTATAAAATGAATCAACCACTAGCATACGTACATCCAGGAGCTAAAATAGCTAAAAATGTCGTAATTGATCCCTTTACAACTATTCATAATAATGTTATTATTGGAGAGGGAACTTGGATAGGAAGTAACGTAACCATTATGGAAGGCGCTCGTATTGGTAAAAATTGTAATATTTTTCCGGGAGCTGTAATTTCAGCAACACCTCAAGATTTAAAATATAAAGATGAAGATACCACAGTTGAAATTGGTGATAACGTGACCATTAGGGAATGTGTTACTATTAACCGTGGAACAACAGATAGAATGAAAACCGTTATTGGTGATAATTGTTTAATTATGGCCTATTGCCACATAGCGCATGACTGCATTGTTGGTAAAAACTGTATCTTTTCTAATAATAGTACACTTGCAGGTCATATTAATGTTGGCGATTATGTGGTTCTAGCAGGTATGACAGCTGTTCATCAATTCTGCTCAATTGGAAACCATGCATTTGTAACAGGTGGTTCTTTAGTAAGAAAAGATGTACCACCATTTGTTAAAGCAGCTCGTGAACCTTTATCCTACGTTGGAATTAATTCAGTAGGTTTAAGACGTCGTGGTTTTACAACTGAAAAAATTACCGAAATACAGGACATTTATAGAATTCTATATCAAAAAAATTATAATAATACACAAGCAGCTGAAATCATTGAAGCTGAAATGGAAGCAACCCATGAGCGTGATGAAATTTTGCAATTTATAAAAGATTCGCAACGTGGTATTATGAAGGGTTACTTCAAATCTAATTAAAAATAAACAAGTAAAATGGCAACAACATCAGATATTCGCAACGGATTATGTATTCGTTATAATCATGATATTTATAAAATAATTGAATTTTTACACGTAAAACCGGGAAAAGGTCCTGCGTTTGTAAGAACTAAAATGAAAAGTGTAACATCAGGAAAAGTATTGGAAAATACCTTTTCGGCGGGACATAAAATTGAAGATGTGCGTGTTGAAACACATAAGTTTCAGTTTCTATATCATGATGGTGAATTTTATCATTTTATGAACCAAGAAGATTATACACAAATTCGTTTATTAGAAGCCGCTTTGGATAGAGCTGATTTAATGAAAGAAGGTGAAGTAGTTACCGTATTAATAAATACGGAGGACAATATGCCGCTTTCTGTTGAAATGCCAGCTAGTGTTATATTAGAAGTAACACATACTGAACCAGGTGTAAAAGGAAATACAGCAACCAACGCTACCAAGCCTGCAACAGTGGAAACAGGAGCAGAGGTAAATGTGCCACTTTTTATAAATGAAGGTGATAAAATTAAAATTGAAACCGATAAAGGGACTTATAAAGAGCGCGTAAAAGAATAAAAATTAGTAAAACAGTTAGTTTTAAAATACTGATTGCTAATTATAGAAATATGAAGTTTCCAAAACCACATACTTTAGAAGAAATTGCCTCGTTAATTGATGTTAACTATATTGGTGACCCTAGTTTTCCTGTGCTTGGTATGAATGAAATTCATGTCGTAGAACCTGGAGATATTGTTTTTGTAGATCATCCAAAGTACTACAATAAAGCACTAGATTCTGCTGCTACCATTGTTCTAATTAATAAAGAGGTTACTTGTCCAGAAGGGAAAGCCCTTTTAATTAGTGATGATCCGTTTCGCGATTTCAACAAGCTCACCAAACATTTTAAACCGTTTCAACCGGCAACATCTGCTATAACAGATTCGGCTAAAATTGGAAAAAATACTATCATTCAACCTAACTGCTTTATTGGTAATAATGTTATTATAGGCGACAATTGTGTTATACATTCCAACGTTACTATTTATGATGATACCATTATTGGAAATAATGTAACTATTCATGCAGGAACTATATTAGGAGCTAGTGCGTTTTATTATAAAAAGCGTCCAGAAGGATTTGATCCTTTAATCTCTGGCGGCCGTGTGGTTATAAAGGATTATGTAGACATAGGTGCACTTTGTACGATTGATAAAGGGGTAACGGGTGATACCACGATTGGAGAAGGTTCTAAATTGGATAATCAAATTCAAATAGGTCATGATACCATGGTTGGAAAGAAATGCTTAATTGCGTCACAAACGGGAATTGCAGGATGTGTAATAATTGAAGATGAAGTAACTATTTGGGGACAAGTAGGCTGTGCAAGTGGTATTACTATTGGAGAAAAAGCAGTTATTCATGCTCAATCAGGAATTAGTAAATCCTTGCCAGGAAATAAAACGTATTGGGGAACACCAGCTCAAGAAGCACGAGCAGTCATGAAGGAAATGGCTAATATTAAGCAATTACCCAAAATAATTGAGCAATTAAAACATAAATAAATGACTTCAAAAGCGCTTATTAAATCGTACTACGAATCAGATTTAGCAAATGATGAAACGTTAATAGATAAATTTTATCATAAAGATTGCGTCATTCACTGGAATAGTAGCAGAGGCTATACTAAAATGAATTTTAGCGGGATAACTGCTTTTTTTAAAAGTGTCAGGGAATCATATAATAATTTAAGATTTGAAATAACCCACTTATTGGAAGAAGATGATGTAGTAACCTCTAGACATACCTTATATGCAAACACAATTGAGTCCCAAGGCGAAGAAATGCCAATTGCACATTACATCTGTATTCATCACATAATAGACAATCAAATTCATCGTACTTTTGAGATTAGTCAACCTGCGGATACCGATAGTTTAGATTCAGGCGCATATTCTAAAATAAATTTATAAAAACTCTTTACAAATAGGTGGCAAAACATTACTTTTGTCACGTTTTAAAAACATAAAAAATTAAACTTAGATGAGCGTTTTAGTTAATAAAGATTCAAAGATAATAGTTCAAGGATTTACAGGTAGTGAAGGAACATTTCACGCTGGCCAAATGATTGAGTACGGAACCAATGTTGTTGGTGGTGTTACACCAGGAAAAGGTGGGCAATCCCATTTAGACAGACCTGTTTTTAACACAGTTCAGGAAGCTGTAGAAAAAGTTGGAGCTGATACTTCTATAATTTTTGTGCCACCAGCTTTTGCTGCTGATGCCATTATGGAAGCTGCTAATGCTGGAATAAAAGTGATTATTACTATTACCGAAGGAATTCCTGTAGCCGATATGATTAAAGCGGCTCATTACATAAAAGATAAAGATTGCCGATTAATTGGTCCTAACTGTCCAGGCGTTATTACGCCAGGCGAAGCAAAAGTAGGTATTATGCCAGGTTTTGTTTTCAAAAAAGGAACGATTGGTATTGTGTCTAAATCAGGAACGTTAACCTATGAAGCTGCTGATCAAGTGGTAAAACAAGGTCTAGGTATTACAACAGCTATTGGTATTGGTGGTGATCCAATTATTGGAACAACAACTAAAGAAGCTATTGAATTATTAATTAACGATCCAGAAACAGAAGCCGTTGTAATGATTGGTGAAATTGGAGGTCAATTAGAAGCAGATGCTGCACATTGGTATAAAGCAAGTGGCAGTAAAAAACCAGTTATCGGTTTTATTGCTGGTGAAACTGCACCTGCAGGACGTACTATGGGT
Organism: Bizionia sp.; assembly: GCF_048259285.1. Taxonomy (NCBI): domain Bacteria; kingdom Pseudomonadati; phylum Bacteroidota; class Flavobacteriia; order Flavobacteriales; family Flavobacteriaceae; genus Bizionia; species Bizionia sp. Next base: position 160,006 of record NZ_JBLXHU010000001.1, read on the forward strand.
CATGCTGGAGCCATTGTTGGTGGTAGTGATGATACGGCGCAAGCTAAAAAGAAAATTATGAGAGAATGTGGTATTCACGTAGTAGATTCTCCAGCTGAAATAGGCAAAAAAGTAAAAGAAGTTATGGGTTAATTTAACCTAATAAAACTGTTAAAAACCTTACAAAATCTTGTAAGGTTTTTTTATTTCATGCAACTTGTATTTATTATATTTGACAAACAACTAATCACATCAGCGAATTATGAAATTATTAGAAGGAAAAACAGCCATAATTACAGGAGCAAGTAGAGGAATTGGTCGTGGTATCGCCGAAGTTTTTGCAAAACATGGTGCAAATGTTGCATTTACTTATAGTTCTTCTGTTGAAGCCGCAAACGAACTTGAAAATGAACTGAATGCGCTTGGAATAAAAGCCAAAGGCTATAAAAGTAATGCTGCTAGTTTTGATGAAGCGCAACAATTAGCCGAAGATGTTGCCAAGGAATTTGGTAGTATTGATATTTTAGTCAACAATGCGGGAATAACCAAGGATAACCTGCTCATGCGTTTAAGTGAAGATGATTTTGATAAAGTTATTGAAGTCAATTTAAAATCCGTTTTTAATATGACCAAAGCAGTTCAGCGCACCATGTTGAAACAACGTAAAGGTTCCATCATTAATATGAGTTCTGTGGTTGGTGTTAAAGGAAATGCCGGTCAAACTAACTACGCAGCTTCTAAAGCCGGAATGATTGGTTTTTCAAAATCTGTAGCTTTGGAACTTGGTTCTAGAAATATTAGAAGCAACGTAATTGCACCTGGATTTATTGAAACGGAAATGACCGCAAAATTAGATGAAGAAACGGTAAAAGGATGGCGTAGTACTATTCCTTTAAAACGTGGCGGAACACCTGAAGATATTGCCAATGCATGCGTATTTTTGGCTAGTGATATGTCTGCCTACATTACAGGACAAACACTAAATGTGGATGGTGGTATGCTAACATAATCCATGACAAACTTAACCATAATATACATTATCCTATCTGGAATTATAGCGCTATTATTAGCGCTTTTTCAGTATGTGTATAAGTCAAAACGGACGCGGACTAATAGTATTTTGGCGGGTTTGCGGTTTGTTACTATTTTTTCAATACTACTGCTATTGGTTAATCCGAAGTTAGATTCGGAAACCTTTTATAATGAAAAGCCAAATTTGGTTGTTGCTATCGATAATTCTAATTCTATAGCGTTTTTGAATCAATCGGATAGTGTGCAACAAATTATCGGCGCTATAAAAAATAATACAGGTTTAAACGAAAAATTCAATATCGATTTCTATGCATTTAGTGATGATATTTCACGTAATGATTCATTAGAATTTAACACCAAACAGACTAATATTTCAAAAGCCATTAAAGGACTTGAAACTATTTATAAAAACACGGTTTCGCCAACCATTTTAATAACAGATGGAAACCAAACTTTTGGTGCAGATTACGAATACACGGCTAAAAGCTACAAGCAGCCTATTTATCCAATTATTGTAGGTGATACAACTTCCCACGTGGATTTAAAAATTACACAACTGAATGTAAATAAATACGCATTTTATAAAAATAAATTTCCCATAGAAGTTATCCTGGTTTATAATGGTGATGAACCAATAACATCCGAATTTAAAATTACCACGGGATCTACAACTCTTTATTCAGAAAACATTTCCTTTAGTAAAACCAATAACTCTAAAATTATCCAAACCACGTTAACAGCTAATCAGATTGGTGTTTTTGCATATCAAGCATCTATTCAAGCTATTTTAAACGAAAAAAATACGGTTAACAATAGTAAGAATTTTGCAATTGAAGTTATTGATGAACAAACCAATATTGCCATCGTAAGCGATATTTTGCATCCAGATTTAGGTGCGCTTAAAAAAAGTATTGAAAGCAACGAACAACGAACGGTAAGTATTCTAAAACCCACCGCTTACTTAACAAAAATGGATGAATTTCAATTAGCCATTCTATATCAACCAAATGTGCGATTCCAAGCCGTTTTCAATAAGTTGAATTCTGATAATCGGAATCGGTTTGTTATTTCAGGATCCCAAACCAATTGGCAATTTTTAAATAGTGTTAGCGCTGATTATCAACATGATCTGGTCTCACAATCGGAAAATTATCTGGCTGTAATTAACCCGAATTATTCGGAGTTTATAATACCAGATGTTGCTTTTGAAACCTTTCCACCTTTAAAAGGTGCTTTTGGAAACCTCAATATGAAAGTGCCTTTTCAAACATTGTTATATAAACAGATAGGAAGTGTTTCTACAGACAAACCTTTATTAGTTAGTTTTGAAAACCAAAATAGGCGAGAAGCTATTCTTTTAGGTGAGAATATTTGGAAATGGCGTGCGCAAAGTTATTTAAACAATACGGATTTCAAGAGTTTTGATGATTTTACAGGCAAAATGGTACAATATCTAGCATCTGAAAAACGCAGAGAGCGCTTGAGTCTGTCTTATCAATCGTTTTATGATGGTAATACCAACGTCGTTTTTCAAGCACAATATTTTAATAAAAATTATGAATTTGATAATCGCGAAACACTTTCAATAAAAGTAACTGATGAAACATCAAATAAAAGTAAAACCATTCCTTTGGTACTCAAAAACAATAATTATGAGGCCGATTTAAGTAGTCTGCCAGCTGCAAATTATAAGTTTACGGTTACGGCAAATACGAGTAATATATCTAAATCCGGATCATTTAAGATATTAGATTATAACATTGAACAACAATTTACAAATGCCAATGTAGCAAAATTAATGCAAGTTGCTAATGCTAAAGACGCTACAGTATATTTTAAAGATCAGTTAGCAGATTTGAGCGCGAATTTATTGGCAGATAAACGCTATGCAACAATTGAAAAAAGTACTAAAAAAACCGTATCTTTGATTGACTGGAAATACCTTTTAGGACTAGTAATTTTAGCCCTTTCGGCTGAATGGTTTTATCGGAAGTATAAAGGTTTAATTTAAATAAAAAACTATGGAAAAATTACCGAAAATTGGATTACCTATTATTGTAGTACTTGTTATTTTAATCGTTTTAGTTGCCAAATCGGCTGTCACTATTGGTTCTGGTGAAGCGGGTGTGCTTTATAAAACTTTTGATGATGGTGTGGTTACTGATGAACCACCTTTAGGTGAAGGGTTTCATATTGTAGCGCCTTGGAATAAGGTTTTTGTATATGAAGTACGTCAACAAGAACTTGTAGAGCGTATGAATGTACTATCGTCAAACGGTTTAGATATTAAATTAGAAGCTTCTATCTGGTTTCAACCAGCTTATGAAAGTTTAGGTAAATTGCACCAAGAAAAAAGTGAAATGTATAAGGAGCGTGTGCTTTTACCAGCCATTCGTTCTGCAGCAAGATCGGTTGTAGGTCGTTACACACCAGAGCAATTATATTCTAGCAAGCGTGATGCTATTCAACAAGAAATTTTTGAAGAAACTCAAAAAATTGTTAAGGATCAATACATCCAATTAAATGAAATTTTAGTGCGTGACGTAACCTTACCCGCTACAATTAAAGATGCTATTGAACGTAAATTAAAACAAGAACAAGAGTCTTTAGAATACGAATTTAGATTGGTTACTGCTGCAAAAGAAGCTGAAAAACGTATTATTGATGCCCAAGGTAAAGCGGATGCCAACAGAATTTTAAGTGCTTCACTTAATGAGAAAATTTTACAAGATAAAGGTATTGAGGCAACTGTTAAGCTATCAGAATCACCTAATAGTAAGGTTATTGTAATAGGTTCAGGAGATTCGGGATTACCAATTATTTTAGGAAATCAATAATTAATTTAAAATTAAAACGAAGTTTGTTAGGTTTTATAAAATAATTTTACAAACCTTTGTTCAAACAAAAAAAGACATGAGTTTTATTCAATTTCATCATCATCATTTTCATACGTGCACTCAAGCAGGCTGAAAATGTATTGAATAAAATCAACATATTAAAAAACCCGTTTGAGTATCTCAAGCGGGTTTTTGCATTTTAATCCTTTCGGATTTCTTCTCGTTCTGGTTTACTCAAACATCATTCAAGTTTAACTTAAAAAAAGCTCACATACGTGATAGATGTTATGAGAAAATTAAAAATTGCTGTTCAAAAATCGGGTCGCTTACATGACGATTCCATGAAAATCCTGAAAGAAGTCGGTATTTCAATTGATAATGGTCGGGATCAATTAAAGGCATCTGCCAAAAATTTCCCTTTGGAAGTCTTCTACCTCCGAAATGGTGATATTCCACAATACCTTGTTGATGGTGTTGTTGATGCCGCTATTATTGGCGAAAACATACTAATTGAAAATGGAAATAATATTTCTATAGTTGAAAAATTAGGATTTTCATCCTGTCGTGTATCAGTAGCCATCCCAAAATCAGAAACCTATTCTGGAATTCAGGATTTAAACGGTAAACGTATTGCCACATCCTACCCAAATACGGTGACTACTTTCCTAAAAAATAACAATTTGGAAGCTCAACTTCACATCATTAATGGTTCTGTTGAAATTGCGCCTAATATTGGATTAGCAGACGCTATTGTGGATATTGTTTCTAGCGGTAGTACCTTATTTAAAAACAATTTGCAAGAGGTTGAAGTGTTACTTCAGTCCGAAGCCGTTTTGGCCGTTTCTCCAAAAATTCATGAAGAGGAACTAGATGTTTTGAATAAACTACAATTCCGATTGCAATCAGTTCTAAAAGCTAGAAAATCGCGTTATGTCTTGCTTAATGCCCCGAATGAAAAGCTAGAAAAAATTATTCAAATTTTACCGGGTGTAAAAAGTCCAACGGTGTTGCCATTGGCAGAATCAGGATGGAGCTCCCTACATTCCGTGATTGATAAAAATGATTTTTGGGAAATAATAGACGAATTAAAAATAGCTGGAGCCGAAGGAATTTTGGTATGTCCAATTGAAAATATGGTATTATGATAGTAGTAGAAAACCCACAAAATAAGGTTTGGAAGGACTTATTAAAACGTCCAACAGCTTCAGTAGCTGATATTGAAACAACCGTAACTGAAATATTTAAAGATATCCAACAACAAGGTGATGCCGCTGTTTTAAAGTACACCGATATTTTTGATGGTGTAAAACTTTCCAAGCTGTTGGTTTCACCTGAAGAAATTCAGAACGCCAAAATGAAAGTTGGTACCGAATTAAAGGAAGCCATTTTATTAGCTAAACGAAATATTACACGTTTTCACCAGGCACAACAAACAGAAAAAATTGAAATTGAAACCGAAACGGGTGTTTTGTGTTGGCAGGAAAAACGAGCTATTCAAAAAATAGGATTATATATTCCAGGCGGTACAGCACCTTTATTTTCAACAGTCTTAATGTTAGCTGTTCCTGCAAAAATAGCTGGTTGTGAAGAAATAGTTTTGTGTTCGCCTCCCAATAAATCGGGACAAATTGCTGATGAAATTCTCTTTGCAGCGGATTTATGTGGTGTAACTAAAATTTACAAAGTTGGTGGTATTCAGGCTATTGCAGCTATGACCTTTGGTACGGAAACGATACAACCTGTTTATAAAATTTTTGGACCAGGGAATCAGTTCGTAACCGTAGCTAAACAATTAGCAACTAAATTTGGTGTGGCCATAGATATGCCAGCTGGCCCCAGTGAATTACTGGTTGTTGCGGATGAATCAGCTGTTCCTAAATATGTGGCTGCTGATTTGTTAAGTCAAGCTGAACATGGTTCGGACAGTCAAGTGGTTTTAGTCTCAACATCTACAACGCTAATTAATGACGTCATGAAGGAAATTTCGATACAAATGGCACAATTACCGCGAAAGTCTATAACGGAAAAAGCAATGACAAACTCTAAAGCCATAATATTTTCTAGTAATCAGGACGCCCTGAGTTTTATTAATGCCTATGCGCCAGAACACTTTATTATTTGTACCGAAAACGATGCGTTTTTTGTGGATGGCATTCAAAATGCTGGTTCTGTTTTTATTGGGAATTATACGCCAGAGAGTGCTGGCGATTATGCATCTGGAACCAATCACACCTTACCAACAAACGGTTTTAGTAAATCCTATTCTGGTGTAAATTTAGACAGTTTCACTAAAGCAATTACCTTTCAAAAAATTACAAAAACAGGAATCAAAAACATAGGAAATGCTATTGAAATTATGGCAGAAGCCGAAGGTTTGCAAGCCCACAAAAATGCCGTATCCATCCGTTTAAAAGACTTGCAATCATGAACATTCAAAATTTAATAAGACCCAGTATCCTCAAGCTGAAACCCTATGCATCAGCTCGCGATGAATTTAAGGATTTTGAAAAAAGCATGACCTTTTTAGACGCAAATGAAAACCCCTTTGAAACAGGTTTAAACCGCTATCCAGATCCGCAACAGTCTGCTTTAAAATGGCGATTGTCAACTATTAAAAAGTGCAATCCCAATCAATTATTATTAGGAAATGGAAGTGATGAAGTTTTAGATTTAATTTTTAGAACCTTTTGCGAACCAGGAAAAGACAATGTAATCTTGTTGCCACCAACATACGGTATGTATGAAGTTTTGGCGAATTTAAATAATATAGAAACCATTAAAATTCCCTTACAAACGGATTTTCAACCGAACGTTTCTGATATTTTAAAGACATCGAATTCAAATAGTAAAATACTATTTCTTTGTTCGCCAAACAATCCAACAGCCAACAGTTTTAAAGCAGAATCTATGGAAATATTACTTCAAAAATTTAAAGGTATCGTTGTAATTGATGAAGCATATATAGATTTTTCTGAACAGGAAAGTTGGAGCAGTAGGTTAGCTGAATTTCCAAACCTCATTGTGATTCAAACACTTTCAAAAGCTTATGGTCTAGCTGGAATTCGTTTAGGAATGGGGATGGCTTCGCCTGAAATTATAAATGTTTTAAACCGCATTAAACCACCTTATAATATCAATCAGTTAACGCAAAACACGGCTTTAAATAAATTAGAAAATTTAGAACTAGTAACCAATCAAATTAAACTGATTAAGGATGAACGTATCCGTGTGCTTTCAGCAATACAAAACATTAATTTCGTTAAGAAAAGATATCCAAGTGATGCTAATTTTATTTTAGTTCAAGTAGATGATGCTAACAAACGTTACCAACAATTAATAGAAAATGAGCTGGTTGTTCGCAATAGAACGAAAGAGCCGCTATGTGAAAACTGCTTGCGTTTTACCATTGGAACACCTAATGAAAACACCAAATTATTAACCGTTTTAAAGTCACTAATATGAAGAGAGTTTTATTTATAGATCGCGATGGCACCTTAATAAAAGAGCCGCAAGATGAGCAAATTGATGGTTTTGACAAACTGGAATTTTATCCACAGGTGTTTCAATATTTAGGCAGAATTGCGAAAGAATTAGATTTTGAATTGGTTTTAATTACCAATCAAGATGGCCTTGGAACCAATGCATTTCCTGAAAACACATTTTGGCCAGTTCATAAATTAATAATGGAAACGTTTAAAAATGAAGGTATAATTTTCAAAGAAGAATTCATTGATAGAACCTTTGCCAAGGACAATGTACCCACCCGGAAACCAAATACAGGCTTGCTTACCAAATATTTTTCAGAAGATTATGATTTGGCAAATTCTTATGTTATTGGCGACCGGTTAACGGATATAGAATTGGCTAAAAATTTAAACGCAAAAGGGATTTTAATTAATGGTCAAGCTAATTTAGGAGCAAATGAAATTTCACTGAAAGTGGACGCTTTACAGCCTTTTATCGCATTAGAAACGGATAATTGGGAAGCCATTTATACGTTATTGAAAGCAAAAGAACGAACTGGTTCTATTGAAAGGAATACCAATGAAACGGCAATAAAAATTGATTTAAATATAGATGGTACAGGAAAAAGCTCCATTCAAACCGGAATTGCATTTTTCGATCACATGTTAGAGCAAATAGCTAGACATGGTCAATTGGATTTAAATATTCAGGTTGAAGGCGATTTAGAAGTAGATGAACATCACACCATTGAAGATACGGCCATTGCCTTGGGTGAATTATTTCAAACGGTTTTAGGGAGTAAATTAGGAATAGAACGCTATGGTTTTTGTATTCCAATGGACGATTGTTTAGCACAAGTTGCTATTGATTTTGGTGGACGAAATTGGCTCGTTTGGGAAGCGGATTTTAATCGTGAAATGATTGGTAAAATGCCAACCGAAATGTTCATGCATTTCTTTAAATCCTTTACAGATGGCGCAAAATGCAACTTAAATATAAAAGCCGAAGGAACCAATGAACACCATAAAATTGAGGCTATTTTTAAAGCGTTTGCAAAAGCCATAAAGATGGCTGTAAAACGAGATGTTACAAAAATGATTTTACCAACCACAAAAGGCCTTTTATAATGAATGTTGTAATTATTGATTATGGAGTGGGAAACATTAAAAGCATTCAATTTGCTTTTGAACGACTGGGAATAACAGCTGTTTTAAGCCAAGATGTGCAAACCATTTTAGCAGCGGATAAAGTTATTTTACCGGGTGTTGGAGAAGCGGGTTCGGCTATGAAAAAACTGAAAGACACACAATTAGATGTGCTTATACCCAAACTTAAGCAACCTGTTTTAGGGATATGTTTAGGCATGCAGCTGATGTGCAATTATTCAGAAGAAGGAAACACCAAAGGATTACAAATATTTGATACAGAGGTAAAACGCTTTTCAAATGCTGTAAAAGTCCCACAAATGGGATGGAATACCATTACAAACTTGAAATCAATGCTATTTGAGACCCTAAAAGAGAATGAATACATGTACCTTGTTCATAGTTATTATGCCGAAAACTGTTTGGAAGCCATAGCATTAACGGAATACGATATAGCCTATGCCTCTGCCTTAAAAAAAGATAATTTTTACGGTGTTCAATTTCATCCAGAAAAAAGCAGTTTGGCCGGAGAACAACTATTAAAAAACTTTTTGGCATTGTAATTTGAGTAGGCCTTCAAAGAATTATAAAATTGGCGTTTAAAAGTCAGATTGAAAAAAATAAAATTATGAGAATTATACCAGCAATAGATATTATAGGTGGAAAGTGCGTCCGACTCACCAAGGGTGATTATGATACAAAAAAAATTTATAACGAAAACCCATTAGAAGTCGCCAAACAGTTTGAAGATTCCGGGATTGAATACTTGCACTTGGTGGATTTAGATGGCGCCAAAGCGAGTCACGTTGTAAATTATCGCGTTTTAGAATTATTAGCGTCAAAAACAAGCTTAAAAATCGACTTTGGAGGTGGATTAAAAACTGACGACGATTTACATGTCGCTTTTAATTCGGGCGCACGGCAAATTACAGGAGGCAGTATTGCCGTAAAGAATTCGGATACATTTACAGGCTGGCTAGAAACCTACGGATCGGAAAAAATAATACTAGGCGCCGATTGTTACCCTAATGAAACAGGTGGAACAATTGCTGTTAGTGGATGGCAGGAACGGAGTAATCAGGAGGTCATTCCGTTTGTAAAAAGCTATCAAAAAAAGGGCATTCGCTATGTAATTTGTACAGATATTTCAAAAGATGGTATGTTAGAAGGTCCAGCCTTAAATCTTTATAAAAACATGTTGGAAGCTTGCACGAATAGCAGTGCGCGACAATCTATTAAACTAATTGCGTCGGGAGGTGTTTCTAATATAGATGACGTCATCGCCTTAAAAGCATTGGGTTGTGAGGGTGTCATTATTGGAAAAGCACTTTATGAAAACAAAATTCAACTCAAAGATTTAGCACGTTATATTTAGAAATTATGCTTACAAAACGAATCATTCCATGCTTGGATATTAAAAACGGACGCACCGTAAAAGGCATTAATTTTGTCGATTTAAAAGATGCTGGTGATCCCGTAGCTCTGGCAAAAAAATATGCGCAAACGGGTGCTGATGAACTCGTATTTTTAGATATTTCAGCGACATTAGAAGGTCGGAAAACACTAATTGATATGGTATTACAAGTTGCCAAGGAGGTGAACATACCTTTCACCGTGGGAGGTGGAGTAAGTTCCGTTGAAGATGTGGACTTGCTATTACAATCCGGAGCTGATAAAGTAGCCGTAAATTCTGCAGCTATTAAACGACCTGAATTAATTAAAGAATTATCTGATAAATTTGGAAGTCAATGTGTCGTTGTTGCCATAGATGCCAAACAAATTAAAGGCGAATGGAAAGTCCATTTAGCAGGCGGAACCATTCCAACCGATTTGGATTTATTTACATGGGCAAAAACCGTAGAACGTCTTGGTGCAGGAGAAATTCTTTTCACATCCATGGATCATGATGGTACCAACAATGGCTTTGCAAATAACGCATTAGCACGTTTATCCTCTGAATTACATATTCCTATTATAGCGTCTGGTGGTGCCGGAACGACAGCCCATTTTGTAGACACTTTTCAAAAAGGGCTTGCTGATGCAGCTTTAGCAGCTAGTGTGTTTCATTTTGAAACTATCGATATTTTAGAATTAAAAAAAGAATTACAACAAAATAATATACCCATTCGCTTATCATGATAATTAATTTTAATAAATACGAAAACGGATTAGTACCAGCAATCATTCAAGATTATACTACCAAAACAGTATTAATGCTGGGTTATATGAATCAGGAAGCATTCAATAAAACTCAAAAAACAAAACGCGTTACATTTTTCAGTCGCTCAAAAAATCGGTTATGGACTAAAGGTGAGAGTAGCGGTAATTTTCTAGAAGTTCAAGAAATTCAGGTGGACTGTGATCAAGATGCTTTATTAGTTTCCGTAAAACCAGAAGGATCAACTTGTCATACAGGATCGGATACCTGTTGGAACGAAAACAATGAATTTAATTTTGGTTTTCTTTCAGAATTGGAGCGTGTTATTACAGATAGAAAAGCTAATCAAAATGAAGACACGTCCTATGTGGCATCACTTTTTAAAGGTGGTATTAATAAAATAGCACAAAAAGTAGGAGAGGAGGCAATTGAAGTTGTTATAGAAGCAAAAGATGAAAACGACTCTTTGTTTCTCAACGAAAGTGCCGATTTGTTATTTCATTATCTTATTCTGCTGCAAGCAAAAGGATTTACTTTGAAAGATGTAGAGGCTATTTTAAAAGCACGTCAAAAATAAATCAAGAAATCCAGCCTTTAGCAATAGCTGATTTTGAAAACATAATTAAGTAAACGCCAATTACTAAAACCATAATAGGCATTATTAGAGCTCCTGGTCCATATACTTCCATATTATTACTGATGAAGAAATTATGTGACATTTGAATAATAATGCCTATTAATGAAATTAAAAACACGATTCTCGCCCATTTTTTGCGAAGCAGTAACCCTATGGCTCCAAATGTTCCACCAAATACAGCTATGGCAAAAGCTGCGGTAACCCAAGCTGGTAAATCTGCGTATAGAGTTTGTTCAGCTTCAGGTAATTTTTGCAGCGCATCTTCTGTCATAAATGCTTGTGTTAAATAAGCTGAAACACCCATTAAATTCCAAATTAATGCAACGATGCTGATAATCCAAAAGGATTTAGGTGGTTTTTGTATTTTGGACATAATCGAGGTTTGATTGGTTAATATGTTAAACAAGATAAGAATAATTTGTAAACCATGATTAAAATAGTAATTTTCGGAACTCTTAAAAAAACTCCGAAGTGTTCGAAAAACGCCACTATTACTTAATTACTTGTCAATATTTAGGTTATCGATTTCATGGTTGGCAAAAGCAACCACAATTAAAAACGGTACACCTAATGATTGATAAAACGTTGAATTTTATTTTGGAAGGGAAACGGTTTAAAACCTTGGGGTCCGGTAGGACAGATGCTATGGTTTCAGCTAACGAGGCCGCCTTTGAGTTGTTTATTTATCATGAAATAGAAGATTTAGATGCTTTTCTTAAACTCTTCAACCACAATTTACCGCAAGATATTAGAGCTTTAAATATAACAAAGGTGGATGCCGATTTTAATGTGATTCAAGATTCCAAGGTTAAAGAATACCTGTATGTTTTTGCTCATGGCAATAAGTTTCATCCGTTTTGCGCGCCTGTAATTACAACTATTTTAGATCCATTGGATATAGAACAGATGAAAGCCGGGGCTATACTATTTGAAGGCGAACATTATTTTAAATCCTATTGCTATAAGCCCACTGATAATGGTATTTATAACCGGGAGATTTTGACATGTGAGATTGTTGAAAACACCATGTTTACGGCAAACTTCTTTCCTGAGCAATCCTTTATTCTCCGGGTTAAAGGAAAGGGTTTTATGCGCAATCAAATCCGCCTTATGATGGGCGCTTTGATCGAGTTGGGTAGAGGGGAGAAATCCCTAGAAGATATTACGGAAAGTTTAAAACCTAATAATCACATAGCAGTTCATTATATCGCGCCAGCTTCTGGATTAATCCTTAATAAAATCGAATTTGAAACACTAAAAGATGCGACAAAGGTTTAATTTTTTAATGATGTAATTTGACTTTGTATCATTGATAGAGCTAATAATATTTTTGATAACGCCAAGCTAAATCTCCGTTTAAGCGTAAATTTGAATTCCAAAGTGGTGGAGAACTAATAGCTCAAAAAACGGATGAGCGTCAAAATATCAGAATTTAATAATAACGCCATTTTAAGGAAAACGCAGCAAAACAAATGGATGAACAATTTTCAGAAGCTTTAGATAACTTATATGATAAATTAGAAGGATGGTTTAATGCAATCATTGAAAATATCCCTAATTTTGGTTTGGCGATACTTGTTATATTTGCCTCATACTTTTTGGCTAAATACATTAATAAGTTTACATACCGCTTAGTATCAAAACAAGTTAGGCAAGATTCTGTTAGCAGAATGGTAGCTAAAATGGCGGCTGTTGTAATTGTTTTGATTGGTTTGTTCCTATCTTTAGGAATCTTAAATTTAAGTAAAGCATTAACATCTGTTTTGGCAACAGCAGGTGTTGCAGGTTTAGCTATTGGTTTAGCGTTGCAAAACACCCTATCTAATACAGTTGCAGGTATTGTGTTATCTTTTAGAGAGAAAATACAAATTGGTAATTGGATAGAAACCAATGGATTTTCTGGGGAAGTTTTAGATATTAATCTGAAAAATTTTGTCATGAAAGAAGCCGATAATAATGTGGTTATTTTACCTAATAAAATCATTTTAGAAAACCCATTAAAAAACTACTCATTAACGGATAAAATGCGAATTTTTATCAACTGTGGTGTTGGTTACGAATCTGATTTAGAACAGGTAATGCAACTAACCAAAGAAACCATTGCCAATGCTTTTGATCAAGTTGAAAAAGCGGACGATGTAGAATTTTTTTATACGGAATTTGGTGACAGCTCCATAAACTATTTATGTCGTTTTTGGGTAGAAGCCGTAAACAAAAAACAGGAATTGGAAGCACAAACCATAGCCATGATTGCCATTAAGAAAGCTTATGATGCAGAAGGCATAAATATTCCTTTCCCAATTAGGACTTTGGAATTTAATAATAAATTAGGACTGCAAAAAGAAAATCAAGAAACAATAAAACAAGAATCTTCAAAAGATGATACAACGAAATAGTTGAAAACATTATTTGAAGTATTATAAAACTATTTAAAATTTTAAAATGAGTATTAATTTAAAATCAAACAACATGAAAAAGCTAGTATACATAGGCGTATTCCTTATTTCGGGAATCGTATTTGCACAGGAAAAATCAAGAGATAAAATGTCTACAACAGAAACTAAAACTGTAACGGTAGATGATGGACAGAAAGTTACTCAAAAGAAAGTTAAAGTAACCACAACAGAAGAAGGTGAAGTAAAGCTGTCTGAAGGAGATGCCAACAAAGTAAACCAAGAACGCATTGTAAATGGAACTGATAAAAAAGTTACGCAAACAATTGAAATTGATAATGATATGGATCCCTTTTACGACTCTAAAATGGAAACTGTAAATTATCAAAAAGACGGGACGGATTATAAATTTGTTAAAACCTCAAATGGATTTGATGTTTCTTCAATAAAGCCAGACATGGAATATGGACGCGCTATAAAAAATGTGGAGTCTAAAAAATATGAATTTAAAACATCTGATTTTTCAGGCGTTGGATATTTTGATAGTGAAGGAAATTTTGTTCTAGAATATTATGATAAGGACACCAAAGAATACGTTACTAAGAAATTTATGAGTTTAAAATAATAGTAACCTTATAAAATAAATGAAAGACTGTCAGTTTATGACAGTCTTTTTTTATAATTTTAAAATAAAAACAATATGGTACCAATTGATAAGCGCATATTCCCTTTTTTAAAGAAATTAGAAGAAAATAACAACAGGGAATGGTTTACAGAAAATAAAACGGAATTTAAATCGATTGAAAGTGCCGTTAAAAAGTCTGTTAAATCCTTATTTGAAGCCATGAAGGTTCATGATGATATAGATCAGTTTAAGATATTCCGTATTTATCGCGATGTGCGGTTTTCTAAAAACAAACTTCCATACAAAACACATTTTGCAGGATCATTTAAGCGTCGTAAGCCCGAATTACGAGGTGGCTATTATTTACATATTTCCCCAAATAACAAATCGTTTATTGCCGTTGGTTTTTGGGATCCTAATAAAGAAGATTTACTCCGAATTCGAAAAGAGTTTGAAATGGATGCCTCGGAAATGCGCGATATCATGACTGCCGAATCCTTTAAATCCGTTTGGGGAGATCTGGAAGGTGATGAATTAATTTCAGCGCCAAGAAATTTCGATAAGGCGCATCCAAATATTGATTTAATAAGAAAGAAGCAATACATATTCACAAGAAAATTCAGTGATACTGACGTGTTAGAACCCAATTTTTTAGAGGTGGTAAACGCTTCTTTTAAAGCAGTAAAACCCTTTTTTAATTATATGAGTGATGTACTCACTACCAATTTAAATGGTGAGCGTATTATTTAATCTCTAAAATTTTATGGGTAATATTATTAAACGTCACCGTATCGCCAATAACTTTGCCTTTTAATAATTGACCAATAGGAGATAGGAGTGAAATACCAAAATAGGATTGATTTTCGGTTTCTAAAACACCTATACTAATACTTATAAAAAAAGTATTCTGTGTGGTTTTTACAATACTTCTTAAAGAAACAGTATCAGAATTCTTTTTAGGATTAATTAATTTTAAGGTGTCTAAAGTTTTGGTAGCATCCGTTAAGTGTTGGGCGTTCTTTTCCAAATCATTAAATAACTTGCCGTTTCCTGAATCATCCTCCATATCATTACTTTTGTCATTGGCTTCAATAGATTCTTTTATGGTTTCTATTTCATCTTTATAACTAGCAATACGTTTATTTACATAGCTAAAACAAGCTTGTAAAAGTGCTTCTTTTTCATTCATAGTTAAGCCAACTGTGTTTCGAATAATTGAATGTTGCTTATTAATCGTTCTTTAACAATATTCATCATGCGTTTGTTTAATGCAGAAGAATTGGTAATGTAATAATGATACTCATCAACTGTAAATTGACCAATAATAATTCCTTTTAAAGCGTTTCTAAATTTGATATCTTTTTGAATGGCATTTTCAATATAGTCCAGTTGCTTTTCTATAGAGAAATCATAAAAAATACCTTTGTGTTTATTGGCGTAATTTTTAAAAACTTCAATTAATAAATCGTTTTGAAATTTAATAACAGGCCTTAGCGTGGTATTCTGAAAACGCTCATCAAGACTCATGGCATCATGGAATTTAGCTGATGGAATTTCAGGTCTACAGGTTAAAAGTTGTTCAGATCTATTCATGACATAAGTTTTAATAAATGTAAGAATTCTATGAGCCCTAAAAGCTTTTACTATAACGGAATATCAACAGCTTTATTAACAAATAAAAAAATACTATAGTGCAATAACATGTTTATGTACTTTTTATAAACTTAAAATTTGAATTACCTGTATCTTTGATTGTAGAACTAAATAGAAATATAAAATATGAGATTTCATTCACGAAAATGGGTTAAACCAGAAGATTTAAATCCAAATGGCACTTTATTTGGAGGTCGTTTATTAGCTTGGATAGATGAAGAAGCCGCCTTATACACGGTTGTACAGTTAGAAAACCCTAAAATAGTAACCAAATATATTTCGGAAATTAATTTTATGAGTTCTGCCAAACAAGGTGATATTGTAGAAGTAGGTATGCAGGTAACTAAATTTGGAACTAGTTCCATTACTTTAAAATGTGAAGCCCGAAATAAAATGACACGCGAAACCATTTTGACCGTAGATAATATTATTATGGTTAATCTTGGAGATGATGGAAAACCTAAACCACATGGCAAAACGCAAATAGAATTTGTTAAAGACCGTTTAAGTTAAGTTGTTTTAGGTTAATAAAATTGTAAAAGACTTGACATGAGTGGTTTAGTTTTGTAAATTATAGTAAAATTTAAATTATGAAAACACTTACTGTATTACTGACTTTTTTTATATCCATAAATTTGTGGGCACAAGATCCCCTCTTGCAGAAAAATAATCCAGCTTTGGATAAGCAGGCCAAAGAATTAACCCAAACGTATAGTAAAGAATTAGCACTGAATGGTGAACAAATTGGCATGTTTGAAAATAAGGTAGAAGAATTCTTAATTCGCAAAGAAAAAATTGAAAGAGAATTTGAAGGTCGTGAAAAATTGAACATGTTATATACCTTGCAAACAAGAGAAATAGCTGAAATGGATAATATATTAACCCGGCCACAATTGGAACTCTATAAAAAAATTAGACCAACCATTCAACCCTTGGAGCAATTGGAAGAGGATAAATAGTAGGTTTTCCAATTCGTTATAAGTATATCCGCCAAGAATTATTGTTTTTTATCGATAAAAATGTACGTTAATAAGAAACAAAATCCATTCAACGTAAATATTTTACGTTCATAAGATTTTTTATAGGCAAAGCAGTATAGTTGCTTAATTTTGAAGTAATTATCAATTGTTGTCTTATGAAAAATCTATTAACAAGCCTGCTTTTTATAGGTGCTATCGGTGTTATTTATGCTCAAAATTCAGTGCAAAAAACAAAATATTGTGACCATGTATCTAAACTTATAAAAAACCAAAACCCATTTTATGCTTATGATGAGGAAACTCTAAAAAGTGAAGCATCAATGGTGGATTACCAAACACAATCTCATAAACTTAAAATTACTGGAACGGTTTATCAAACCGATGGCGTTACACCAGCTCCAAATGTTATTATATTCATTCAACAAGCCGATGAAAACGGCGAATACGCCGTGGTGTCCAATTCTAAAATTACCCATGTTAAAAACAGGTTATGGGTTAAAACAGATGAAAATGGGCAATACACAATTAACACGTTTATTCCAGGTTCCACAACAAAGCCGTTAATTTATCCGCATGAATTGCAACCCATGCATATCCATGCCATGATTAAGGAACCAGGGAAACCTGAATATGCTATGCATAGGATGTTATTCGATATCGACCCTTTAATTACGAAGTCCTGCAGAAAGCGCCTAAAACGAAAAAACATTGATAGTATTTTAGCCTTAAAAACAGAAGGCGATGTACAAATAGCTACTAAAAATATTGTTTTGGAATCACAAAGTGAAAGTCTGTAATATTATATAAAATGCTATAATTAGTTGAAAAGCATGGCGTTTTAACATTTAAATTAAAAGGTTTTGTCGTATTTTGCATAGTCCAAACTATCAATAATCAAAACCTAACGAATGAGGCTACTTTACTTATTCTTACTTTTCGGAATTTTTTGTACCACGATTTTTTCGCAAACTACCGCTATTCCTGACCCTAATTTTGAACAGGTTTTAATAGATCAAGGAATTGATACCAACGGTTTAAATGGAAACATATTAGATTCAGATGCCCAAGTAGTTACAATTTTAGACCTAGGAATAAATGGTATTGTTGATATTACCGGAATTAATGCTTTTATAAATATTACAGATTTAGATTTAGGAACAAATCAAATTGCCGATATTAATCTATCTACTTTAACCCAACTTATCACATTAAGATCGGAAGATAATGATGCTTTAACAACATTAAACGTTACACAAAACACACTTTTAGAATATGTATTTCTTGCTAGTAGGCCTTCTTTGCCTGGAATTCCACCAATAACCGTAATGGATTTTTCCCAAAACAGTAATATTATCTCCATTGAAATACGGTGGTTTAATAATGTGTCAGATTTTATTACGCCTGTAACCAACACCTTAACGCATGTAAATATTCGTGCTTTAGGGGACGCAACTTTAGATTTTTCGTTGTTAGATAATTTGGAAGATCTACAAATACGTGGAAGTTCTATTGCAACAAACATCACACTTCCCAATGTGTTCACCAATTTAACGTACTTAAATATTACGAGTATTAATATTCCAACTATTGATATTTCAGATTATATAAACTTAGAAGCTATTTACTTTTGGGGAACCTATGTGGAGAATTTAATTTTACCCAACTCTACGACCTTAACGGATATTTTCATCATTCTTCATAATATTCAGATTCCGATGGATTTCTCCATCATGCCAAATTTAACGGATATTGATATTACATTAAATCAAACAACACCCTTGGTTGTTGATGTAACTCAAAATTATCTATTAGAAGATTTGGATTTAGCCAATAATGATATGACATCTCTGGATGTGACTCAAAATGCAGTTTTAAGAAATTTGGATATCAGTCGGAATAATTTAACGTCTCTTGATTTAACCCAAAATTTAGAGCTATATAGATTAGATGCTTATGAAAATCAGTTGCCTAGCATTGATTTAACTCAAAATATCATTTTAGAATATTTAAATTTAAGACAAAACCTAATACCTATTTTAGATGTAACACAAAACATAATAATTAGATCTATAAATATTGCCAATAATTTGTTTACAGGTACGGGTTTAGATTTAACTCAAAACCCTACACTAGCTTCGTTTGTGGCTTCTTTTAATCAAATAGAATCCTTGGATATTAGTCAAAATGCTAATTTGAGTTATTTAGTTTTGGATAATAATCTATTTTCGGGAACGGATATTATGGATCAATTTTATACCATTCGTTTAAATGCTGGTGGGATTTATGGAGGTTCTTTAATATTGAGTCATAATTTATTGTCGGGACAAATACCGGACTTTGCTTCATTAATAGCTATGAGGTTAGGACAACCAATTGGATTTAATTTAGCTTTTGATAATAACTATTTTGAATTTGGTCATTTTGAAAATCAACATGCTGATTTAGTGCTGTATGATAACACATTTGGTCCACCTCCGCATTGGAACACCATTCCAAATATTCGCGATTATTTTTATGCACCACAAGCTAAAGTGGATGTAACTGAAACCATAAATGCCAATGCGGGAGATGCTGTAACCTTAACAACAGCATGCGCTGGTAACCAAAATCATTATACCTGGTTTAAAAATGGCGTAGCTATTCCTGACGCTCCCGATTCTCCAACTTATACTATTCCGGCTGTTACTAGTTGTGATGAGGCTGTATATCATTCGGAAATCTTGAGTGATTTGGTACCATTTGAAAACGCAAGTCCGGCCGGAACTGGAGGAAAAAACTTGTTGCTAATTAGAAACGATATCACCTTAAATATTACATCACCTACAGAAGATTGTGTTAATCTTATTTCACCTGCACCTGGAAGTACAGCCATACCTATTAACGAAACACTTACGTGGTCGGACAATTTAGGCGCATGTGGTTATTTTATTAGTATAGGAACAACGTCAGGCGGAACAGACATTTTGGATAATGAAGATGTTGGAGATGTGAATAGCTTTAATTTAGGTACAGATTTTCCATTAAACACGGTCATTTATGTTACTATAACACCATATTTTTATAGTGGAACGACTTTAACCTGTACGGAAGTTAGTTTTACAACAGCGGCAACTGCAAGTCCTACAGTTTGTACACTATTAAATGCACCAACTGCAGATGAATTACATGTGCCCTTAATAGCCAATGTTTCTTGGGACTCAAGTCCATATGCAACGGGTTATATTATTTCCATGGGAACAACGCCGGGAGGAATAGATATTGCCGATACCATTGACGTTGGTAATGTTACGTCCTATAATCCACCAATGAATTTGCCTGAATCTACAATAATTTATGTAACCATATCACCATATAATAGTTTGGGAATTATTTCAGGTTGTACTGAAGAAAGCTTTACCACGGAAGGGTTTTATCCGCCTTGTACTAATTTAATTGCGCCGTTGAATGCGGATACAAATGTTGCTATTTCATCTGATATATCTTGGAATCCAATTTCTGAAGCAACGGGTTATATTTTAACTGTAGGAACCACATCTGGCGGAATTGATATTGTTGATAATTTAGATGTCAATAATATGACAACTTATAATTTTCCTGCGGATTTACCTTATGGAACCCAAATTTTCGTGTCAGTTACGCCTTACAATTCAGCAGGAAACGCTTTGGGTTGTACCGAAGAAACATTTACAACAGAAATTATTCCACCAATGTGTACTGCATTAACAATGCCATTAAATGGGGAAACGAATGTGTTATTATCTTCTAATATTTCTTGGAATGCCATACCTACTGCAACAGGCTATATATTGACGGTAGGAACCACATCTGGTGGAATAGATATTGCCGATAATCTAGATGTAAGCAATGTAACGTCTTACAATTTCCCAACCGACTTACCCGAAAACTCCCAAATTTTTGTAACTATTACACCTTATAATTCCGTTGGAAACGCGACCGGTTGTGTAGAAGAAAGTTTTACCACAGAATTATTGCCGCCAATCTGTACACAATTAACAACACCAGTAAATGGAAGCACAGTGGTTCCTGTTGCAGCAGATTTGTTTTGGAACGCATCACCAACCGCCACGGGTTACATTTTATCTGTTGGAACCGCATCGGGCGGAACAGATATTGTAGATAATCTAGATGTGAATAATGTTACAACTTATAATTTACCAACAGATTTGCCTGCGGAAACAACTATTTTCGTTACTGTTTCACCATATAATTCATCAGGTACCAATTCAACCTGTTTTGAAGTGAGTTTCATAACCGAATTGCCTTTACCAACGTGTATTAATGTTGTTTTTCCTCTGTATCAAGCTACAAACGTTCCTGTTAATACTAATATTTCGTGGGCTGCTAGTGATTTTGCCACGGGATACACCATTAGTTTAGGAACAACAACAGGAGCAACGGATATTCTTAATATAACCGATGTAGGGAATGTAACCACTTACAGTCCGCTAGTTGATTTACCTAGTAACACTACTATTTTTGTAACCATTGGCGCGTATAATGGCACAGGAAGTACTGTTTGCGGTGATGATCAATTTACTACAGAAGATTTAAGTGTAAATTGTGTGTCATTAACAACCCCACTAAATAATGCTACAAATGTGTCCTTATTAACAAATCTAACATGGAATCCCGATGTTCATGCAGAAGGTTATATGTTGACGGTTGGCTCATCGCCTGGTGGAACTGATATAGCAAATAATTTGGATGTTGGGAATGTTACCACTTATACTTTTCCAGCCGAACTGCCACAAAACCAACAAATATTTGTCACCATTCAACCTTATAATTTTATAGGAATTGCAACCGGATGTGCGGAAGAACGTTTTTTAACGGAATTACTAATACCAGATTGTACAAGTTTAAATTCACCCCAAAATAATGAAATTCAAGTGCCAATTAACACAACACTTTCTTGGTTGCCAACAGATAATACAACTGGATATATAATTTCTGCGGGAACCTCACCATTTGGCGCGGAATTACTAAATAATGTGGATGTGGGTAATTCAACAAGTTATAATTTCAATTCAGATTTGCCTAGTAATACCATAATCTATGTTGTTATAACACCTTACAATGAAGCAGGACCGGCTACGAGTTGTAACGAGGTGTCTTTTACTACCGAAGAAGTTATTCCATTATGTACGGAATTAATTATGCCATATTCAGGCGAAATAGATGTTTTAGAAAATTCAAGCATATCCTGGGTCGCCGTTAATAATGCAACGGGTTATGTTTTAAATATTGGAACGGCTTCTGGCGTAGCTAATTTAGTTTCCACTGAAGATGTTGGAAACACCACAACCTATAATCCAACAACTAATTGGCCAGAAGGAGAAACCATTTACATTTCCATTGCGCCTTATAATAATGTTGGAGTAGGTATTGCTTGTAATGAACAATCATTTACTATTATAAACCGCGATATTATTACACCAGCATTTTTTACACCAAATGGAGATGGTCAGAATGATGTTTGGCGGGTTGCCGATTTGCAAAACGAAATAAAACAGATTACTATTTTTGATCGTTATGGAAAATTAATTAAGCAACTTCATAATAGGTCTGCAGGTTGGGATGGTACATTTAGAGGGATTGAACAACCAACCAGTGACTATTGGTTTCTCATGGAATTACATTCTGGCGAACAACGACGTGGCCATTTCACATTAAAACGCTAAAATCCAACATATAATACTTTAACAAATACTTGTTACACTTTTAGTTTAGAAAGCCTACTTTTACCGTATAAATTATTTAGACTGTCTTCTTTTTTAAGATCCCTCTTTATCTTAATCAATCCTTTACTTTCTTCATTTCTTTACAGAACCAAAAGGACACATGGTGTGTGCTTTTAAAATAACAGTGTACCAAATCATAATATAAGTTTCATGGAAAATCCAAAGTTTTCACGAGTAGCTGATAACGATTTTTCAAAAACGTTACGTCGTCGTGTCAATCTATATTTCAAAACAAACAAATTAAGTAAAAAAGCAAATACCACCATGGTGACTAAAACCGTTGTGATGCTATCCTTGTTTTTTATTCCCTTAATTTTACTGTCTACGGGCTTGGTTACACAAACTTGGGTGCTTTTTTCACTCTATATTATTTGTGGTTTTGGTATGTCTGGGATAGGTATGGGAGTTATGCATGATGCCATACATGGTGCATATTCTAAAAATAAAACTATTAATAGATTGTTGGGGTATACGTTTAACATGATAGGTGCCAATGCAACCGTTTGGAAAATTCAGCACAATGTTCTTCATCATACGTACACTAATATAGATCATGCCGACGACGATATTAACACACCTTTTTTCTTACGCTTTTCCCCAAATGGCGAACATCATAAATCTCAAAGATTTCAACATATATACATCTGGTTCTTTTACGGAATTTCAACTATATTTTGGATAACGGCTAAAGATTTTGTGCGCTTAACACGTTACAAAAACATGGGGCTTTTAAATAATGATCAAAATTATCAGAAGGAAATTACAAAAGTAATTGCTTGGAAAATTTTTTACTATTCATACGCTTTGGTACTACCCATGATTATAGTACCTTTGTCATGGTGGGTCATTTTGCTAGGCTTTTTAAGTATGCATCTCGTAACCGGGATCATGGTGAGTATCGTGTTTCAAATAGCTCATATAATGCCTGAAACGGATTTTCCATTACCTAATGAGCACGGAATGATGACAAATGAGTGGTATCGTCATCAATTTGCAACAACAAGTAACTTTGCTCCAAAAAGCAAGTTGTTATTTTGGATTATAGGTGGTTTAAATTATCAGGTAGAGCACCATGTGCTTCCAGACGTTTGTCATGTTCATTATAAGGCGTTAAGCCCCATAGTGGCGCAAACAGCCAAGGAATTTGGAATGACATACCACGTTAAAAAGAGTATCTTTCAAGCGATTGTAGATCATACCAAAATGCTTCGGTCTCTTGGTAGAAATGAACCAGAATACAAAGCGGCTTAAAAACAGTATATAACGAAATTAAAATTACGATTACGCATGTTTAAAAAATGGATTAATAAATTATTTAATACGGGTTCAGCTGAAACATCACAAGCTGGAAGTACTAAATCAGGATCAACTAAAGAAGGTACTGTTAAGTTTTTCAATAGAACAAAAGGATTTGGTTTTATAAATGTAAATGGAACAGATGAAGAAATCTTCGTTCACAAATCAAACCTTATTGATAAAATAAAAAAGTCTGATAAAGTGACCTTTAAAATTGAAAAAGGGGATAGAGGATTAACGGCTACAAACGTTAAACGTTTTAAAAAATAATATCGTTTTACAATTAAAAACCATCCGAATCGGATGGTTTTTTTATGCTATTAATTGTTTTAATATTTGTAATAAAGTCTTTAAAATTAGGCTTATTTTTTGACCGGAATTGGTTTTAATTCAATAATTCCAACGGCATCCAATACACGAATTATAAGATAGGTCATATCAATCTCATACCATTTTACACCAAAATTAGCACGACTTGCAAACTTGTGGTGATTATTATGATAACCTTCTCCCATCATTAGAAAATCAAAACGGAAAAGGTTTTTGCTGGTGTTTTTCATTTTAAAATTTACATAACCATAAATATGCCCAAACCAGTTGATAATGACACCATGAATAGGCGCCATTAAAAATGTTATCGGCAAAAGCAACCATTGCCACCAAGCGGTTGCAAAGAACACAAAGAACATGGTGTATAAGCTAATCCATAATAATCTGGAAAATCTTGAACTAGCAAAAGTATCAAAAGACTTCCATTGTGGTACGTTTTTGGTAAACCGTGGGTCTACGGCAATTCGTTCTTGATTTATATCTTGATATATAGTTTTGGTTTTCCACATCATGGCAAACATATTGTCATCATACGATGGCGAATGTGGGTCTTGCTCCGTATCCGTGTAGGCATGGTGCATACGATGCATGATACCATAACCATAGGCGCTTAAGTAACTAGATCCTTGGAAAATCCAAGTTAAAACAAAGGTAATGCGTTCCATGGTTTTGGACATAGTAAAAACTTGGTGTGCTGCATAACGATGTAAGAAGAAAGACTGAAAAAATAAGCCACCATACCAAAGCACTAAAACGAAAATAACGACTGCCATACCTTTTTTTGCAAAGATAATTTGTGGTCAGGTGTTAAACAATGAACCTAAATTAAGAAACCTATGTTTTGGGTGCAGTAATAACAGGAAATAAGCCAATCCAATAAGTGAAATTTCAAAAATAATTAAGCTTAAATACGTTTCCGAATGCGGCTTAATGCTTGAGGCGTAACACCAATATAAGAGCTTATATATTTTAAAGGGACTTCTTTTAGTAACTCTGGTCGTTCCTTAAATAATTTCAAATAGCGTTCTTCGGCTGTTAGGTTTAACAAGTGTTGCTCGCGTCTGGATTTGATTAAAAACAAACGCTCAGCAGTTAGCCTACCAATTAAATTTCCAATTTGGGTGTTTTTGTAGACGTCTTGTAAATCGGCATAGCTCATACTTAAAAGTGTGGTGTCCGTTAAAGCTTGGAGCTCATAAGCTGAAGGAGATTGGGTTAAGAACGAATCATAAGCACTTACAAATTGATCCGTAAAACTGAAACCAAAGGTAATTTCTTTTTCAGGGTTTTCCTTTGGAATAAATAAACGTACTACACCAGACTCAATAAAAGAAATATGATTTTCTATGTCATGTAGCTTTAAAAAAATATGCTTTTTGGGAATTACACGACGCGTTAATTTAGATGTGAAAAATGCCCAATCTGCATCTGATATGGTTGCTATTTGTTCTAAATACGTTTTAATTTGTTGCACCTATATTGCTTGTAAAAGTTGATTGGCGAAGGTAATAAATTTTGCATGACGATATAATGTTTTTGCTTTATAGCGCCAATTATGTGTCTTAATTTCTACAAACAAAAAGGTCATCCAAAAACGGACGACCTCTTAACTACTTACTAAAATAAACTAAACTTACTTTAAACTTTCCAGTATTTTTTCTGCCACTAATTCAGATGATGCCGGATTTTGACCTGTAATTAAATTACCATCCTGAACGGCATAAGCCGCCCAATCATCCTTTTTTGAATAGATTCCACCATTATTATTAAGCATATCTTCAACTAAAAAAGGTACCACATCAGTCAGACCAACAGCAGCTTCTTCTGTGTTGGTAAAACCAGTAACTTTTTTCCCTTTTACTAATGGGTTTCCATCTGTACCTTTTACACGTTTTAAAGCAGCAGGTGCGTGACATACAAAACCTATAGGTTTGGCTTGGCTATTAAATTTTTCGATTAGTGCAATAGATGTTTCATCATTTGCTAAATCCCATAAAGGACCATGTCCGCCTGGATAAAATACAGCGTCAAAATCATCTGGATTCATATCGGATAATTTCTGTGTGTTCGCAATTCGTGCCTTGGCTTCCTCATCTTTATCAAAACGTTTGGTGGCTTCTGTAGCAGCATCTGGCGTATCACTACTTGGATCAATAGGAGCAGCACCACCTTTTGGTGTTGCAATAGTTATGGTTGCACCTTTATCTAATAACGTGTAATAAGGGCTTGCAAATTCTTCAACCCAAAATCCTGTTTTCTTTCCGGTATCTCCTAATTTATCGTGAGATGTTAATACAAATAATATATTCATAGTTTTTTCTTTTTTACTGTTTGATGGTTCTTCTAAAACGCTTTCAGAAGTATTTTTTATTTTGCTGTCTTTACAGCTTGAAACTGTAAGAATGGTTAGCACAAATGCGACGGTTTGAATAAGTTTCATTTGTAAAACTAGTAAGCCATTTTTACAATTTTTTCCACCTTGTCTGGAGATAAGGATTGGTGTTCACCTAATCCTAACCAACCACGATCCGTGAATCGTTGCGATATGGTTTCTGCAGTACCTTCAAAGTCTTTGGTATAATCAGAGAGTTTGGTATTAATTCCCAAAGCATGAAAAAATGCGACAGTTTTTTCAATAGCTAAATATGCAATGTCATCTGTGTTGCCTTCTGTAATATTCCAAACACGTTCGCCATATTGTGCTAATTTGTCTTTTTTCGCTTCAAAATTATACTTGTAATGACTTGGTGCAATAACGGCGAGAGTCCGTGCATGGTCTATGCCAAATAAAGCGGTTAACTCATGGCCAATGGCATGAACTGCCCAATCTGTAGGAACACCTTTTTGAATGAGTCCGTTTAAGGCCATTGTACAGCTCCACATGAAATTTGAAGCTGCTTGATAATCTGTTGGATCTTTCAATACCTTTGGAGCGACCTCTATAATGGTTTGCATAATACTTTCAGCAAAACGATCTTGTAATAACGCACCACTAGGATAGGTCATATATTGTTCTAAAACATGTGTGAAGGCATCTGCTAAACCATTAGCCAATTGGCGCTCTGGAATAGAGGTTATAACCTGTGGATCCAAAATTGAAAACTCTGGAAATAAGCCAGGACCACCCATGCTTAATTTTTCTTTCGTTTCAGCTCGGGTAATTACGGCACCTGAATTCATTTCAGAACCGGTTGCAGGTAGGGTTAAAACCGTACCAAATGGCAAGCCTTTTTCGGTTCTAATATTATCGGCTAAAATATCCCAAGGTGTAAGACCTTCATATAAGCCCGCAGCTGATAAAAATTTAGTACCATCAATTACGGAACCACCACCAACAGCTAATAAAAAGTTGATATTTTCTGTTTTAATAATTTCCAATGCTTCCAATAAAACAGCATATTCTGGATTGGCAGGGATGCCACCAAATTCAATAACGGTTGCATTACCCAATGCTGCTTTTACTTGATTATAAATACCGTTTTTCTTAATACTTCCGCCACCATACAAGAGCAGAATTTTAGCGTTTTCAGGTATTTCGTTCTCTAATTTTTTGATACTATCCTTTCCAAATATAATTTTGGTCGGGTTTTTAAATTCAAAATTGTTCATAATATTTTTTTTATGTTTTTCTAAAATTTAGATTTTAACAATCATTTTACCTTTGTTTTTACCTTCAAATAAATCGATAAAAGCTTTTGGAATGTTGTCGAAACCATCTACTATTGTTTCTGTATAGGTAAGTTTTCCTTCGGATAACCATTCTGATAGTTGCTTCATGGCTTCAGGAAATTTTTCTGCATAATTCGAAACGATAAAGCCTTGCATGAGTGCGCTATTTTTAACTAGAAATGGTTGTACGCTTAAGCCTTTTGGCAATTCAGTGTTATTGTATACCGATATAGCGCCACAATTAATAATGCGTGCAAATTTGTTAATACTAAAGAGTAGAGCATCAGAAATTGGTCCTCCTACATTATCAAAATAAATATCCACGCCATCTGGAGCAGCTTCGGCTATTGCCGATTTCATATCGTCTGTTGTGTTATAATTAATACCTGCATCAAAACCAAATTTGGATTTTAGCATGTCAATCTTTTCATCTGTACCAGCTATACCAACAACGCGTAAACCAAGGATTTTCCCTATCTGACCAACAACAGATCCAACGGCTCCTGCAGCTCCCGAAACGACTAATGTTTCGCCAGCTTGCGGTTTACCAATTTGTGTTAATCCACAATAAGCTGTTAAACCGGTCATGCCTAAAATTCCTAAATATGTACTCAAGGGTGCTTTGTTAGCATCAACCTTTAAAAGATCTTCGCCTTTTGATATCTGCTGGGTTTTCCAATCCAACATACCTGAAACATAATCACCTTCCGAAAATTTGTCGTTTTTAGAGTCGATAACTTTGGCTACAACACCAGAGTGAATGGGTTTGTTCAATTCAAACGGAGGAACATAAGACTTGGCGTCACTCATGCGACCACGTAAATAAGGATCTACGGAAACGTATGCCGTTTCTAATAACATTTCACCAGAACTGATGGTTTCTTTTACGTATTCTGTTATAAACTCGAAATCTGAAAGCGTTGGTTTGCCTTCAGGTCTATTTTTTAATAATATGGTTTGTGTTTTCATTATATGATAATTTTATATGTTGTGTTCAATTGTTTTTATACTGCTCCAAGCCGATTGAAAAGCTGCATCTATTTGTGTCTGGTCGAGTTGAAAATTACCACGCTTTTGTGCCATCATTAAAAAGGATAATGGATTAATAGCATAGGCATATAATATATAGTTGGATAGAGGCTTTATAACACCTTCTTGCTTTCCACGTTCCCAAAGGTCGAGTAGGGGTTGTAAATGTTTAATCCCTTGTTGCACACTAGGTTCGTCAATCATGGGTGTGTTATCACATTGCGCTAAAAACATGGCTTTGTCAAGTTCGGTCTGTTTAAATTCGGCTATGCGTTTCCAAATGGTTTCAAATCCAGATTCAACAGAAACTTCATCACTATAGGTAGCAAAGGCAAAATCCGTATATGCGGCTTTTACTTCTAAATAGGTTTTATTAACCAAATCCTGTTTGTTTTCAAAATAGAGGTAAATAGTTGCTGGCGATACATTGGCCATCTTCGCTATTTTACTCATAGGCGTGGCGTGAAACCCATTATTATTTACTAACTCAATGGTAGCTTTAATAAGGGCGTTTCGTTTATCGATACTTTTCTGAAGTTTTGCCATGTTTTTTAATTCTTGTACAAAGATAGGTTAAAAAATGAATGTTCATTCTTTTTTAACAAATGTTTAGGTTTAATGATTTAAGGTTGGGACAGGAATAAAAGGCGACTAACCATTAGGTAAAATAACGGTTAGCCGTAAACTTAGAATCAATTAATTCTAAAAAAGGTCAATTCTACAAGAATTGACCTTTTAAATAATAGTTTGTATTTAAATCTATTCAACCACACGCTCCACACGATTAACACTATCTGTTTTGGATAAAGATAAGCGCACAATACAATCAGCGGTACATAACAAATCATGAGGAACATGGGCTTCTAAAGCAATTAAATCGCCTTTTTTTAATTGTAATTTTTCGCCATTAACGCCAAATTCTATGGCGCCTTCAAAAATAGAAACCACAATAGGAGCAGGTGCTTTATGTTCTTTCATAATTTGGCCTTTGCGCATGACAATTCTAATTTCTTTGGAATGATCGCTATCAAGTAGTACACTAATAGCAGGTTTATCTGTTTTATAAACCAATTGGTCTGTTATGGATGCTGTTTTCATAAATGTATATTTAAAGATGGATGTTTGTTAATAAAATGTTGGCTATAGCTTTATTGTATTTGTTTCACAAAGGTAAAGCATATTTAATAGCGGACAAAAATATCCGAGATAAAATATGCTTTTCTGATAATCCTAGATTTAAGATAAAAATTTACTAATCGCTAATTAATATAGACTTAACGTTTACAAATTCTTTCATACCAAATCCACCGTGCTCACGACCATAACCAGAATCTTTTACACCACCAAATGGCATTGTAGGATCGGCCAAACCGAAGGAGTTGATAAAAACCATTCCCGTATCAAAATGTGTTTCAGCTAACTTTGTAGCACGATCTACGTCCTTAGAAAAAATTCCGCCTCCCAATCCAAAACGGCTGTCGTTGGCAATTCGCATGGCGTCTTCTTCATCTTTAGCTTTGATAAGTGATGCAACAGGTCCAAAAAGTTCATCATCGTAAGCTGGCTGTCCAGGTTTTACATTTTCTAAAACTGTAGCCGGATAATAATAACCGACACCTTCTTGCGGTTTTCCACCACATAGAATTTTTGCTCCTTTTTCAACACTTTCCGTTACTTGTTTATGGATTTTTTCACGTAAATCTTTTCGGGCCATAGGACCTAACTCCGTCTCTTTTTCATTGGGATTTCCTAATTTAATTTCGCTCATAGCCTTTACAAAAGCGTCTTTGAATTTATCGTAAATGGCATCCACAGCAATAAATCGTTTGGCAGCAATACATGTTTCACCGTTGTTATAAATACGACCCATAACGGATTGTTTTACGGCATTTTCCATATCAGCATCCTTTAAAATTAGATAAGCATCATTACTTCCTAATTCTAAAACGGTTTTCTTTAAATTTTCACTAGCCAATTTACCAATAGCTTTTCCAGCAACTGGACTACCTGTAAGGGTAACACCTCTAACTAATTTATGTTTTATAACCGTATCTGATTGGTCGTGATCTATTATTAAAACGCTAAATAATCCATCTGGTAAGCCTGCATTTTTAAATATAGATTCTAAACGTTTAGCCGTTCCAGTAACGTTAGCAGCATGCTTTAATAAAACACTATTTCCAGCCATTAAATTAGTAATAGCATAACGAATTACCTGGTAGCTTGGGTAATTCCAAGGCTGAATACCGTAAATAATTCCAATAGGTGCGTAGGTAATAATACCTTTACCGCCGTTGGATAATTCGCGGGTTTCGTTTTTTAAATTATCGGCAGCAATAGAGGCGGAATAATCGCAAATACCAGCACACAATTTTACTTCCTGATGACTTTGTTTAATGAGTTTTCCCATTTCGTTTGTCATAAGTTGTGCTAATTCGGACTTTTGATTTATTAATTCTTTTCCTATTGCTTGAATTATTTTACCACGTGCTTCAATGGATTTTGAACGCCATGCTGTAAACGCTTTGTGCGATTTTTCTATTATTGACTCCACTTCAGAATCAGACATATAATTATAGGTTTCCAACGTTTTCCCAGTGGCTGGGTTTATAGTTTTAAAGGTTTTTGTTTCAGTTTTCATAGTTTTTATTTTTTATTGTTGTTCACTTGGCACGATATACACATCATTAATATTTACATGATCAGGTTGTGATAAAGCGTAGTAAATAGCGTTGGCAATATCATCGGCTTTTAAAGTTGTCATGCCCTGCATGTCAGACATTTTCTCTTTAATGTCTTCATCGGTAATGGTATCAGTTAAATTCGTATCTACAGCTCCAGGCTCAATAGACGTTACATTAATACCGTATTTTGGTGCTAATTCTTGTCGTAGTCCTTCGGAAAACATCTTAACAGCAGATTTTGTAGCGCAGTAAACCGCACCTCCTGGGAAATAACGATTTGCAGCCATTGAAGAAATATTAATGATGTCACCGCCTTTATTTTTGATTAGAGTAGGGAGTACAGCTGACACACCATTTAACACGCCTTTAATATTGACGTCTACCATGGTATTCCATTCATCAGTTTTTAATTTTTCAACAAATGATAAGGGCATTAAACCTGCATTGTTAATTAAAGAATTAATGGTTCCATATTTTTCTAGTGTTTTAGTCACCACAGTTTCAAATGCTTTTTTATCAGTAACATCTGCAGTTACAACATATGCTTCACCTTGGTTATCTTCAATTTCTTTTTTTAAAGTGTTTAATTTATCTGTGCTTCTGGCCGTAAGCACCACTTTAGCACCTTTTTTAGCTAATAGTTTTGCTGTAGCTTTACCAATTCCACTTGAGGCTCCAGTAATTATAATGACGTTGTTTTTCATAGTTCCATAGTTTTAGAATTTTTTAGGTTTTCAGGAATGTAATTATTATCAATGTATCAGACAGTCTCTAATAGATTTATATTTAACGCAATACAAAAAATATTAATAGTAATTACGGATGTTTTTGGAATGTTTGAAATTTTAAACCTAACCTATTACCATAAGTTTTCTTGTTACAATAGGAGAAAGAAGAATTTGCCTTGGCCTTTAATCAAAGGGGCTCATTATTTAAATTTCTGAAGAAAAAACACAATTAAGGAATAACCAACTTCAAGAGAAAATAGCATTTGGGCATCCAAAATTATAATTTGGTAGTAAATTCGTGCATTAGTAAAAACAATATTAGCTTGCTAAATCATGACACCATTGTGAAAAAGTGATGATTCGGCAAGCTAATGTTGTAAAAAAGTTGATTAGTAAGTAGGTTACTTTTTAATCACTTTATAGGAATAAGATTTTTCATTAGTATCAATAATCAAAACATAAACGCCTGTAGCAAAATTATTGAAATCTATGCGTTGCATTTGATTATTGGATGCTTTAGAAGTAATCAGTTGCCCTTGTACAGAGTAAATGGTATACTTATAATTTGTTAATTGGGTATTAATTGTTAAGAAGTTAGAAACCGGATTTGGATAGAAACTAACAGCATTAAAATTAACTTCAATTAAACCTAATGTTGAACTATCATAAATGCCTAAATCAATATCTAAATTGTTTGAACCACTTGCTGTTAGTGTCACAGTGACAGTTTTGGTTATAGGATCAAAATCACTATCTACTGTGGTATCTCCACCTGCATTTTGAATACTAATATCTGGCAAGTTTAAGGTAGGTACTGCAGTTAAGGTATACGTTCCTGGTGTTAAAGCAGGTAAGATGTAAATACCGTTGGCATTAGATGTTGTAGATCCTAAAAAGCCATTTCCTGTAATGCGAATTGTTACACCTTCTACACCAGTCTCACCTGAATCCTTAATGCCGTTACCGTCCAAGTCATTCCAAACTAAATTGCCAATTTCAAACAAATCAAGGCTGTTTGAAACAGGGTCTGCTGTACTTGTAGGATTTCCTAATAATGTTGGTGCGCAAGAGTTTCCTGAAGCAGCATAATTTATGATAGCTGTAGCTTCTAGCGTTGTTGTAGGTCTTGCAATAATAATACAATCTGAAACACCATTAAGATTGGTAATGGTATTGTTTGTTATTTCAGCATTAATAATATAATTTTCATCATCAATACCTGATGAATCTGTAATTAAAATTCCCGCTTGACTCATATCGGCAGGTGAATTGTCGGAATTTGGATTATCTATAGTATTATTATTAATAACTAAATTCCAAACGTCTGTTGAAACATCATCGCAAAATGGCCTAACATAAATACCGTTGTTTATGATACCAGATATCGTGTTGTTATCAATTGTTAAGGTTGCTTGCACACCATTGGATGTACTGTCACCATCTATAAACATACCATTACTCGTGTTTAAATTATCACCTATAATGGTGTTATTTGATATAGTTCCATAAAGGGTGTTATTAATACCATCTAAATTAATTAAAAGCGCATCACCATCCACATTGGTTAACATGTTTCCAGCAATAGTAAAGCGAGCTTCTAAATTAGTAGCTGCAGGACTACCATTTCCTAGGTGTACATCTATACCGCTACCAGATCCAAGCCAGTTGCTGAAATTATTATTGGTTATTACCAAAGTTGCATGGCTATTGTTATTTTCAAAAGCAACCTCTATAGCATCATCTTCTAATGTTCCTGTGTTGGAGTTATTATCAATCAGAATATTAGCATCTCCACCAATACCATTTTCACCTACACCAATTTTTATCAGGTCGTCATTGCCGAAATTACCAAAACTATTATTTAAAATAGAGGTACTCAATTCTGTAGTACTATTAGAGTTCAGATAGATTCCGTTTGTGTTATCTGCTGAAAACGCGTTACCAATTACGGATATATGACCCAATACATTGGACATATGAATAATACCTTGACTATTAGAGTTTAAAGAAGAGGTTAAGGTAAACCCAGAGATTGTAATATTTCCGGTATGTCCAGCCGCAAAAAAAGCTGGTGCCGAATTACCATTAATGGTTGCATTACCTGCATTTTCTGCTTGAATAGAAATACCATTTGGTCCCGTAGCAAGATTAATACTTTCGTTATAAGTACCATTGGCAACAACTATTATATCATTATTGGATGCGGCATTTACCGCAGCTTGAATAGTAGATTGATCTGTTGGAACATGGATAACCGTTTGTGCTAAAGCAAACTCTGTTATACATAAGCAAATTGTAAAAATTGTAAACGTAATTTTTTTCATGTGTTTAAAAATTTGGGGTTATTAAAATTGGGGTCAAATATAACTTTTATATAAAATTATACTAGGTTTAATGTATTAAAGGTTTAGGGTTTTAAAATTTCGGCAAAATTTTTATGCGGTTTTAACCCTAATTTCAAGTAAATGAATAGTATAGACGTACATGTTAATTATTTATAAGCGCTTCAATAGCGTAGTAGAGCCTGTTCTGGGCATTAGCTTGCGACCCAAAAAAGGAACGGAACAAGGTGCCATTTTCTGTAATTAATACCCATTGCGGAGTCCCTTCTGCTTCGAATTGATCATAGACTCTATGATGTTCGTCAATGTAAATTGGAAAGGGAATTTGACCATTTCGAAAAATACGCGTTATAGATGTTTTAGTTCCTTCTCGATTCTTAAAATCAGCATGAATACCAATTACTTGAATAACCGGGTATTTTGTTTGAAATTCATAAGCAAGAGGAATAGCGCGTCCTGTACATCCTAAACAGTCATTATTATATATAATTAGTAATAAAATTTTGTTGTTGTACCTCGATATTAAATCAACAACAGCACCTTCTAAATCTTTAACATGAATGGATTGGATTTTTGAAGTCATATTTCAGTAAGATTTTAAGGATAACAGAATTTATTCATGGTTATAAAATTAATCATATTTAATAGATTAAAAATCAACTAAACATTATTTAATTATTAATGTTGTTTATGT
This sequence comes from Bizionia sp., assembly GCF_048259285.1. Lineage (NCBI taxonomy): Bacteria > Pseudomonadati > Bacteroidota > Flavobacteriia > Flavobacteriales > Flavobacteriaceae > Bizionia > Bizionia sp. The sequence goes on from NZ_JBLXHU010000001.1 coordinate 195,444, forward strand.
GTTATTTACATGTACTTTTGCGCCCTCAAATAAATTTGGTATGAAGCGCATAAACGAATACAAGAAACTCTTTGGAGTTGAAAAGGAATTGGAACTTAAGTCTTTAAAAAAGAGCTATCGTGATTTGGTTAAAGAGTGGCATCCAGACAAGTTTCAAGATGGAGACGAGCGTCAAGAAGAAGCTGAAATAAAAAGTAGAAAGATTATAGATGGCTACCATTTTTTAGTCAGTATTGCACCAGAAACTATTGCTGCTAATTTAGAAGCTTACACAGAAACCATTACCAATTCTAGTATTGCAGATTATACCCATAAAGGCTTATTACTTGAAATTTTCTTTCAAGACGGTTCGTCTTATGAGTATTTTGGTGTAACGAAACAAGTGTATATTAAAATGATTAATAGTGATAAATTAAACCGTTTTGCAAAACGTAGTATCTATCCAAATTACACCTATAGAAGAACACAACGCACGCTAGAAAACGCGTAACACATAAAATAGTTTTTAACTTTTAATAAAAATTTAAAACTCCAATAGCGGTCTGTTTGGTCATATCTATTGGAGTTTTCTTTTTATAAATACATGATTATTAACACGCCTGATAATTGTCATGTTATCTAATTATTATATTTTATACTTTAGTAATATCTTCATTCTCACGAAGAAATTTAAAAACTTGGGTATGCGAATATTTACAATTCTACTGTTCATTTTACTGCTGAACAGCTGTAAGTCTGAAAAAAAAATAGAAGAATCTATTGATAATTCTGTTCCCGAACGTACGGAATTAAGTTACGATTCTAAAATCTTTCTAGGTAATCGCTTATTTTCAGAAAAAACCTGTGTTACCTGTCACGACATAGACACCTATTTTAAAGCGCCATCGGTTATTGAAATTATGAACGTGTATAAAGAAAACAACGCTGATAT